>CAKMZM010000024.1:8977-29888 GCA_929200365.1 uncultured Flavobacteriaceae bacterium
ATACTCTTAAAACCTGAAACAAAGGTAAAACCTTACTTTGATTATGGCAAGAAAGTATATGTTAAAATTATATAAATATCGATAAAAAACAAATAAAATCGATAAAATACTCAAAAAATAAAATTATTAAGATGTTTAATGGGCAAAAAACTATGTTTTATGGATAAATAAAGTTAAAAAAGGAGGTTAGTTCTTTTTAAATTTGATATAAAAATGTTCTTTTCGTTCAATTTTCATCTTTTTCTTACTTTGTAGTACTACCATAAAATATAATCCCGAGTGCTCTGGGCAATTGATTAAAAAACAATTATTTTTCGCCAGAATTAAAAAAGATTAAGAAAGTAAAGAAAAAAGTACAAATGTTATTAAAGAGATTGTGAGTATATTTCAAAATCATAAACCCATCAAAATCTTCTGAAGTAATCTCATAAACTCTCAAAATAGTAATTTTCAAGAAACAAGGTGTTTAAATGTGTGTTCATTGAGAGAGTTATACAAAGACAGAGGGTTAATCTGTTTTTATTTTTTTTATAAAAAAAAGAGTCACTTTTCAGTGACTCTTCTGAATATCAGGTCTTACGAAAGAATATAACAATATTTATTAACCAACTTAAATATATTACACAAAAAATTCAAAGTAAGACCATTACTCTTAAAACCTGACACAAAGGTAAAACCTTACTTTTATTACACAATAAAAGTATTGCTAAAATATTTCAAGTTTCGACATAAAACACATTTACAGGCTGAAATACACAAATCGAGTGTGTTTTTAAAATAAAAATGATTGAAAAACGTACCAATGAGCAGGGAATTAACTAAAAAAACACGTTTTTAATGAAAAAATAGAAGACAAAAGAGCTGCAAAAATGCAACTCTTTCAATATATTTGGCCTTTGCATTAGAATAATTATTTATATTCATACCCCCATAAAAATAATCTTATTATAACTAAATACTAAACCATATTAATAAACCTAATCAAATCTATTAGTATAAAATTTAGCTTAATTAAAAACGCCTATAACTTCAAGGTATTTTCGACCAAAGACTATTTTTTTCGATATAAATACTTAAAAATAAAAAAATCATTATTACAACAATGAACAATCCACTATTAAAAACATTTGATACTGCACCATTTTCAGAAATAAAATCAAATCACTTTTTGCCCGCTATAAAAAATGGGATATCTATTGCTAAAAAACAGATTAATACTATAGTTTCGAATCCAGAGCAACCTTCATTTCCTAATACTATAGAAGCTTTGGAATACTGCGGAGAGTTATTAGATCGGGTAACTAGTGTGTTTTTTAATTTGAATAGTGCCGAAACTAATGAGGAAATTCAAAAAATAGCACAAGAAGCCTCTCCGTTACTTTCAGAATTTAGTAATGATATTGCGCTGAACCTAGATTTATTTAATAAGGTTGAAGTGATCTACAAACAGAAAGAATCATTAGATCTTAATCCAGAGCAATCCAGACTTCTTGAAAAAAGATATAAATCGTTCTCAAGAAATGGAGCTAATCTTCCTGATGAAAAAAAAGAAAAGCTTAGAGAGATTGATAAAGAACTTTCTACACTGAGTTTAAAATTTGGTGAGAATGTATTGGCAGAAACTAATACGTTTGAGATGTTCCTTACTAATGAATCTGATTTAGCTGGTTTACCAGAAGGAGCTAAAGAAGCTGCTAAAACTATGGCAGAAGCAAAAGGTAAAGAAGGATGGTTAATTACCCTAGATTATCCTAGTTATATTCCTTTTATTACCTATGCTGATAATCGAGAACTGCGTAAAAAATTAGCTCTTGCTTTTGGGTCTAAAGGGTTTCATGGTGATGATTTTGATAATCAGGATATTGTTCTAAAAATTGCAACTCTTAGATATCATCGAGCACAACTTCTAGGATATGCATCACATGCTGATTATGTACTCGAAGAACGAATGGCAGAAGCGCCCGATACTGTACTTTCTTTTCTAAATGAAATTCTAGAGAAAGCAAAGCCCGCAGCAGAAAGAGAATTTAAGCGATTAGAATCTTTTGCCAAAGAACTAGATGGAATTGATCAACTACAAAAATGGGATGGTGCTTATTATTCTGAAAAGCTTAAACAAAAACTTTTTGATCTAAATGATGAAAAACTGAAACCTTATTTCAAACTAGAAAATGTAATTGAAGGTGTTTTTAGTGTAGCCAACAAATTATTTGGTCTTCAGTTTAAAGAAGTTAATGATGTAGACACATATCATAAAGAAGTAAAAACCTATCATGTTACAGATACCGAAGGTAATTTTATTGCATTGTTTTATGCAGATTTTCATCCCAGACCAGGAAAACGTAATGGAGCATGGATGACCTCCTATAAATCGCAAATGAAGAAAAATGATAAAAACATAAGACCTCATGTTTCTATCGTTTGTAATTTTACCAAACCTACTCCCAGTAAACCATCTTTATTAACATTTAATGAAGTAACCACCTTGTTTCATGAATTTGGTCATGCATTACATGGTATGTTCGCCGATACTACCTACCCAAGTTTGTCAGGAACCAGTGTCTATTGGGATTTTGTAGAATTACCCAGTCAGATTCTGGAAAATTGGTGTTATGAAAAAGAAACTTTGGAACTTTTTGCAAAGCACTATGAGACAGATGAAATAATCCCTATGGAATTGGTTAAAAAGATTAAAGAATCTGCTACCTTCATGGAGGGTATGACCACACTACGCCAGTTAAGCTTTGGACTACTTGATATGTCTTGGCATTCTCAAGATCCCAGCACTATTAAGAACGTAAAGGATCATGAGAAAAAGGTGTTTTCTACAACTTCTTTGTATCCTAATGTAGAAGAAAATTGTATGAGTACAGCATTTTCGCATATTTTTCAAGGAGGATATTCTGCAGGGTATTATTCTTATAAATGGGCAGAAGTATTAGATGCTGATGCTTTTGAGTATTTTAAAGAAAATGGGATTTTTAATCAGGAAATTGCTGCCAAATTTAAAGATCATGTACTGTCTAAAGGAGGTACAGAAAACCCTATGGTACTATACAAGCGTTTTAGAGGTCAGAAACCCAAACCTGAAGCTTTATTAAAAAGAGCGGGACTAATTAAATAAATATTCTCATAGCTAAGATTCCACTGAAAAAGTGGGATAAACTTAACATATGACAAGATAGCTACAATCTACAAAAAATGGTGGAACGTAGAGGAATTGCATAAATCTATAAAAAGTAATAGTGTATTTGCTAAATCACCAACAAAAACCGTAAAAACCCAAATGAACACTTATATTTATTGTGTTTTATAGTTGTGGTATTAGAACATTCACAGTTGGAATTACTATACCTATAAAAAAACAAGTAAAAATAACTGCGTATAATAGTAGCTGTTGCACAAACCTCTCTAAGGAGGTTTTCTTTAATTAGCCAGAGTTTGGTAAAAGATTTAGAAAATAAATTACAACTTACTTTCTAAATCTTTACTCTATTCTATATATAACGTATCTGCTTTCATCTCTTTGGTAATCCACTCTTGTAGTTTATTTACTCTGATTGCATTAAGGCTGTCAGATACCTGAAATTTCCACCTCGGAAAGATTACCTGTACGGTATCTACTTTTAGGAAGTTTGATTTTTGCACTTTTCCATACCCAAGTTCTGCCAAATCAGGAAACCGTATTTTTGCATCTTTTGCTATACTGGCATAAGGCATCACAGTTGCAGGAATCACTTTGTTTGCTTCTCTAAGCTGCGTTTCTAAACCTGCAATCTGAATCTTGAGATCTTCAATCTCATCAAGAAGTTTATCATTTTCTTTTTCTACACGATTTAACTGTACTATCGATCTGTCATATGCTTTAGATATCTGATCAATACCTCTCGATTTATTACCATTTATTGCTAATGCAAAATCACTAATGCTGGTATATTTTTTAATTTCATTTTGTAAATCACTCACAGTTGCTTCATTAATTTCTCCATCAAAATATAATTTTATAGATTCGTCGTTATAATCGTAGAAAGCCTTTCTTAGATACAAATTTTCATTAGCATCAATTTCATTAGCTTTAAATGCTTTATAATCTCGTTCTGCATTACTTTCGTTAAGCGTAACATAAAACGTGTAGCTTGCAGGTATCATTACTAATATTGCTAATAAAGAGGCAAGTTGTGCTATACGCTTTCTTTTGGCAGAGTTAGCATACCGTAACATTGGAAAACGCAATAATTTGGAAACAATAAATGTAGATAATGCAATAAATGTGGCATTAATAGAAAACAAATACAGTGCTCCCAGAGCATACTCTAATTTCCATTCTGCAATACCATATCCTACTGTACATAGTGGCGGCATTAAGGCTGTAGCAATAGCTACTCCTGCTATGGCATTAGGCATTGTTCCTTTTTTGGACTTGGCAATAATCAATGCCAAACCTCCAAAAACCGCAACCAATACATCTAGAATAGTAGGTGCTGTTCTGGATTCTAATTCGGGAGTTAGTTCTGTTAAAGGAGAAACCCAAAAATATAATGTAGCGGCAAGAACACTTAGACCTACCATCACACCTAGATTAACCAGAGATCTTCTTAACGTATCAATATCATTAATAGCAATGGATAACCCTATTCCAACAATCGGACCCATTAATGGAGAAATTAACATCGCTCCTATCACTACTGCCGTAGAACTTACATTAAGACCAATAGAGGCTACAAATACCGAAAAAATGAGAATCCAGGCATTATGCCCTTTAAAAGGAATATCGTTTTTAACATCCTCGATAGTTTGATCCTTATCGGTTTCTGATCTTATGTCTAATAGCTCTCTAACAAATGTATTAGCACTAGTAAAAAGACCTTTGGCGTCTCTCTTTACTGTTTCTGCAATCTCATCTTGATCAGAAACGGGTTGATTTGTGTTTTCTGTCATCTTACTTATCCGTATTGTTCTCCGTATGTTTCTTTTACTTTTTTAAGCACTTTTTTAATATCCTGTTCTTTCTTTTTGGGATAAATCAAAAGTACTTCTTCTTTGTCTATAATAATATAATCTTGCAGTCCATCGACTACTACAATTTTATCATCAGATGTTCTAATCATATTACCAGATGCATCCTCGGGTAATACTCTGGCATTAACTACTGCATTACCAGCTTTTGTTTTATCTAATTTATCGTATAATGACCCCCAAGTTCCCAGGTCATTCCAATCAAAAGTAGCAGGAAGTACATATACATTCTCTGCTTTCTCCAAAATAGCATAATCGATAGATATATTCTCTGCCAATGGATAATTTTTTTGTATAAAATCGTTCTCCTGCGCCGTATTATAGACAACCGACCCTTTTTCGAACAAATCTGTCATTTGCTGCTGAAATTTAGCAAAGGCACCAATAATACTTTGTACACTCCAGATAAAAATCCCAGCATTCCATAAATAGTTTCCTTCACTTAAAAACTTTTTGGCAGTATCATAATCTGGTTTTTCTGTAAACTGAGCTACTTTTTTCTTAGTCTCTTCACTTTCTTTATCATATTGAATGTAACCATATCCTGTATTAGGAAACGTGGGTTGAATCCCCAAGGTCATCAAAATATCATGTGCTAAACATGCTGTAAAACTATATTCTAGATTTGCTATAAATGCATCTTCATCTTCGATCCAATGATCGCTAGGTGCAACTACCATTACTGCATCGGGATTATCTTTCTGAATTTTTAGTGCTGCATACAAAATACACGGAGCTGTATTACGCATTGCAGGCTCGGTTACTACCTGTCGTTGCTCTGCTTCTGGCAACTGTTCTAAAACCAGATCATTATATCTCTCGTTGGTAAGAATAAATATATTTTCTTTGGGAACAATCTTAGCTAGACGTGAGAATGTACATTGGATCAGTGTTTCTCCTGTTCCTAACATATCGTGGAACTGTTTTGGAAATTCTGAAGTACTCACAGGCCAAAACCTTGACCCTACTCCTCCTGCCATCAATATTGCATAATAATTTTTGTTCATAATCAATTTAATAGTTCAACTTCTGCATTTGGGTTAAAAAGGTAAATCCTGCCTGTATTAAGTTCTAAGCATTCATAACGTTTTACTTTCTTATTACCTTTCTTAAAGACTTTTCCATTATATAAACGGAAGACACTTCCGAGGGGTAATTCAAAGATATAATTTTTATCATTATCAGGGTCATATTGTTTTAATGCTAATGATAATTTTTCATCGGTATCACTACTAGCTCTTGGGTTTTTAAAATGGTGCGCTATAACTGGTAATAATTTAACTGGGAATACTTCAGGATTAATATAGGGTAACATTAATTGTTGAAAGGTTCTTTTCCATTCTATCCCATGTGGTTTTATATAGCGTCCATATTTCTCAAAAGCTACAAGGTGTGCTACTTCATGGATCAATGTAATAAGAAAACGATATTTATTAAGAGACGCATTTACGGTAATCTGATGTCTCCCATCTGGCATTTTACGATAATCACCATGTCGTGTAACTCTCTCATTGACGATTTTAAGGTGTACATTGCATTTTATAATTAAATCAAAAGCAGGCTCCAGAGCACGTTCGGGAATGTATTTACCCAGTATTTCTTTCATTAGCGCAAAATACAAAATAAGACAGAGTTCTTAAAGTTATATTTTAATCCTACTTTGTCATCTAAGGGCGTTCCCTGTCGGGCCGGGCTTTTCGTTGCAATTCCTCGCTCCTCCTATCGTCGGGCTGTGGGATTTTCACTGCAATCCCTCACGCGTTTTTACCAACGATATTGGTGAAATGACAAAGTAGGATTAAGTCATACCAAACTCGCTCAAACAATTAGTATTTAAACTATTTTAAACAAGTTTGGGGCAACTTTTATTTTCGTATCCATTTAAAATACACAAAAATTACAGTTCCTAATAGTAACAATGGCCAGATATAAAATAATAGCAAGGTTAAGTTTTCTATAATTGACCAACCAAAAAACAAACCTTCTTTTGCTTTATCCAAAAAATGAGGATGGTATCCTGCAGGCTCTTCTTTTGGAATTACAGTTTGGTATACATCTACCTGAATTGTACTGTACGACACTTTATTGCTTAAATATCTCAATCTGCCTTGTGCCGATTCGATCTCCTCCTGTAGCTGATTAAGTTTTTCTTCTGTTTTTAAGATATCCTCAACTGTTTTAGCTTTTGTTCTTAAAATAACCTCGTAACGTTCTTTTACGTCTAACTTTGTTTTTAATCGTGATGTGATATCTATATATTCTTCGGTTACATCCAGAGTAGATATATTTTTATAATCTACAAATTCTGCTAATTTGCAAATACTATCCAAAACAACATCAAACTGATCCTGAGGGATTCTGATGGTAAAACGATTTTCTTTTGTATAATTTGTATTGGTAAAACGTTCATCAGAAACATACCCCTGATACTTTGAAGCTATCTTTTTTGCCAGCATTGTTACTTCTTCTACTTGTTTTACTTTAATTCGACAATTAGCATTTTTAATAATCTTTAGCTTGGTATCGACATTATTTTTTTTAGTTTTTATTCTATCACTATCCAGTAGTGTAGCTTCTTTTGTTTGTTCTTCAGATTCAACACTTGACAACACGGGAGTTTCTCCTGTATCTTCGAGCATAATATGTTCTGAGTCTAATGCATATTTGTTTTCACTATTTGCACAAGAATATCCTAATAAGGCTATTCCGATTAAAATTATTATTCTGCTTATTTTAAATTTGTTCGTTTTCATATTATTTTATTCCTTTATAACTATTCATCAATCTCACAAACTCTGCTCTATATCCTTGTTTATCTTTCCCTTTATTATTTTTAGCTAGATCAATAATATTCTTCAAATCTTGATATTCAATATATTTTGAATTTCTTAACTTCAAACCAAACCATGCTACAGAAGCAGCAAATTTGAAATCTGTTGACATTTCTTCTTCAGTATTAGCTTCAAATACATGTACTAATTCATTACTATGATTTTCTTTTGGATTTTTATATCTGAATTTCACAGTAAGTTCTTCATCAGTATTTTTTATTGTTTTTTTTGTATACTTCAAATCTGAAATTTCTTTAAAATATTCACTTTTCACCCCTACTGGTATGACTTCATAAAGAGCCGTAACTGTATGCCCGCTTCCTAGTTCACCTGCATCTCTGGTGTCATCTATAAAATCTTCATCTCGCAACATTCTGTTTTCATATCCTATCAAACGATAAGCTTTAATTTTTTTTGGATTAAATTCTACCTGAATTTTTACATCTTTAGCAATTGTATACAATGTACCTTCAAACTCAAGTCCAAATATTTTTTGAGCCTCTTGCATCGTATCTATATATGCATGATTACCATTACCCGCATCTGCAAGAGTTTCTAGTTTGCTATCCTTATAATTTCCCATTCCAAACCCCATACAGGTCAAAAACACTCCAGACTCTCTCTTTTTCTCAATTAGTTTCTTCATTTCTTTATCACTACTCATACCAATATTAAAATCTCCGTCTGTAGCCAGGATCACTCTATTATTACCATTTTTAATAAAATTATTTTCTGCAATTTCATAAGCAAGTTCTATACCTTCTCCTCCTACAGTTGATCCTCCTGCTTTAAGATCATCAAATGCTTCCATAATTCTTTTCTTATCATCTCCACCAGCAGCTTCAAGAACCACTCCTGCAGCTCCAGCATATACTACAATTGATACCTTATCTTCTTCTCTTAGTTTTCCTACTAATAACTTAAATGCTTTCTTGAGCAATGGTAATTTGTTCTGTTGTGACATAGATCCCGATACATCTATTAGGAACACTAAATTAGAAACTGGCATATCTTGGGTAGGTATTTCTTTACCTTTTAATCCTATTTTTATCAATTTGGTGTCTTTGTTCCATGGTGAATCTCCCATTTCTGTATGAATAGCTATAGGATGAGTATCTTTTGGCGACGCATAATCATACTTAAAATAATTAACCATTTCTTCAACCTTAACTGCATCTTCAGAAATTGTTTGTCCATTATTGATCATTCTACGAATATTACTATAAGAAGCTTTATCTACATCTATTGAAAAAGTAGATAAAGGAGCCAGATGAACATTTTTAAAACTATTCTCAATAATCTCTTTATAGGTTTCTGTAGTACCGCTCATAATAATTTCTGATTCTGTTTTCATAGTTTCTCGAACATCATATCCTTTCTCCCTATATTGATTGCATGAACCTATTAGTATAAACAATACTCCTAACCCTAGTGTTTTAATTTTTTTTATCATCTTTGTTTTCATTTTTATATTTTTATCTTGTTAAACTGAAAACAAACTTAAAACCAAACCTCATCTATCTATTGTAGAATACTTGTAAAGGAATTGTAAAACATTTTACAAAACATAAATAACTTATTATCAAAACATTAAAACCATAGTTCCTGAAGAAAAAATACTATTCGATCTCCTTAAAAAAGCTGTTGCGCAACAGTTTTTAAAGGAAAACACTGCTTCGAGTTATGATATTTCTGATTGGAAGGGACAGGATATTATATGGTTTCAGGAAGATTTACAAAAACGAGTAAAAGCTTCGATTAGCGAAAAATCTTTCTATAGTTATTTTAAAAATTCTTCAGAAAAATTACCTCGCGTTGATATCCTTAATCTACTCTCACAATATTGCGAATATAGAAACTGGAATGATTTTAAAAGTAATCACACTATTTCTTCAACCCCTGCAAAGACACTAGATATTCCTAAATGGTTTTGGATTGCACCCCTAAGTCTTGGCGTATTGATCCTGGCATATTTCTTAATTCCTACTGAAAACACTTTTAGTTTTTGCTTTATCGATCAGGATAGAAATCAACCTATTACTAAGATTCCAATAGATATTATTATACTAAACGATGAAGAATCTCCTTTTTATTCAAAAAGTGACAGTACAGGCTGCTTTATCTGGAAAACCAAAGATGATTATATTCGTTTTGTGGTTCAATCTCCTTACCATAAGACCGATACTATATATCGAATAGCTTCTTCTGATCGCCGTGAGGATTTACATATTAAGACAGATGACTATGCCTTAATGCTTCATTATTATGCCAACGGAAAAGTTAATGATTGGAAAAACAGACGAAAAGAATTATCTAAAATAATTGCCAATGATGCGACTATTTTTCAGGTACTACCGCAGCGATTAGGTATTGAAATATATACGAAAAATGAATTTATAAATAAATTAACCACACCTACTCAAAGTTTAAAAAAGATTGAGATTATAGCATCCCGAAGATTGAATGGACAAATTGTTAAACTAAAATTCAGGATAAAATCATGAAAGCCCATAATGGGCATTTAATAAAGCATTGCAACCAAAATACATGAAGTTTAATTAGCAATAGTTTTAAAGTTTTATATAGAATGAAAAAAATGATATACATTATAGTGCTTTTGTTTTCTTTGGGTTGTGCTAATAATGCATCCAAATCTATGGAAATGGATGCTTCAGAAAGCTTTGAAAAAATAGAAGAAGAATCTGAGTTTTCTGAAAACGATGCTTATACTTTGATTATCAAGCAAAAACTTCAGGAATATATAGACAAAAAAGCATTAGCCAAAGCAAATCCTGATTTTGTTATAGATACAGGTAAAAGTAAATTACTCACTATAAAAACAGATACCCGACTTAAACAAATTGATTTTATAACTCCTTTTGAAAATGTTTCTGATTCTATAAAAAAAGTGACCACAAGGGTTGTTCTAGAACATCAGGTTGATACGATACTAACCTTTATCAAAACTTCAGAAACCGAGATAGATGGAGAACAACTGCAAACTACAAAAATTTCTTTTGATACGATTAAAAAGAAGTAGTGAAATACTACCCTTTTAAACGATATGTAATTTACCAATTTTATTAAATCAAGGTGTACTACTAGAAACCTGAAGGGCTTTTCCGTTATAAAATTGATTTCCACTTAAAGAGAATTCTTTTATATACTTTGCCATTTCTATAGCGGTTAAGGGTGCCTGATATTCAGGAAATGCTTCTTCGAGCATTTCGGTCTGCACAGCTCCCAGAGCAAGAACATTAAAAGCTATACCGCTCTCTTTATATTCTTCTGCTAATAATTCGCTAAGCGTTATTACCGCTCCTTTACTAGAACTATATGCTGCCAACCCAGGAAACTTCATACTACCTTGTATACCACCCATACTACTCACAGTAACTACATGACCACCTGATTTCATAAAAGGTAAAACCAAACGTGTAATTTCGGCTACTCCAAAAACATTTACCTTATATACCTCTTCAAAATCCTGAGTAGATATCTCGCCAAAAGGCTTATTTACTAATTTACCAGCGTTATTGATCAAAATATCTACCTGTTGCCATGAAGAAGAAATATAATCAGTCATTCTTGCAAGATCTTTCTGACTACAGATATCAAAAGAAAATGTATGTATATTTTTATGTTGAAGATCGTAGATAGGTTTTTCATTCCTAGATAATGCCAACACCTGATGACCTTCATCGGCAAATAACTTTGCCATTTCATAGCCTATACCTCTACTTGCACCTGTTATGATAATATTTTTTCTCATATTCATAAAAAGACCTCCAAGGTTTTAAAAACCTTGAAGGTCTAAATATATTAATTTAACTTAACTTCTTTATCCGATGTATTCGCCATTTTTGTAATTACAGGAGCGCAACTATTAATGAGTTCTGCCATAAATTCAAAATTCATTTCAGATGCTTCATCATCTACATGATGGTAATAGTTATAGTTTGTAAAATCAAAAGTTGAAATAGTTTGACAGGGTACTTTGAATTGCTCATAGAATGGATAATTATCACTTCTTCTAAACAGTTGAAATTCTTTGGCCTTTGGCAAATACCCTATCAGTTCTGACCCTGCGTATTCATTCATTTTTTGTGCCATATTAGATATTTCATATCCTGTAATATATGCTTTATATGGTTTATCGTTTAGTGGCACCCCAATCATTTCAAAATTAACCATTGCATACAAGTTGATATTTTTTTCTTTTAATACTTCTGCCAGGTGTGCAGATCCCAGTAATCCTCTTTCTTCGGCTCCAAATAATACAAAAAGAATACTTCGTTTGTTGTTTTTTAATTGAGCAAATTGTTTTGCCAGAGCAATCACGGCACTACTTCCTGCTGCATTATCGTTTGCACCATTAGCAATTACATCACCATCAACTTCTTTTCCCTTACCGATATGATCATAATGAGCACCTAGTATGATAAATTCTTTTGATAGTTTATCATCTGTACCTTTAAGAAATCCAACTACATTATATGTGGCTGTTCCTTTGGCATCAAAAGTATCTCTATAGGTTTCAAAATAAGGTGCTATTTTATTTTTTTTAAACTCTTCTTCAATAAATTTTGCGGCTTTTTCTAAACCTTCACTTCCAGTATCTCTTCCTTCTAGTTCATCACTTGCCAAAAAATTTATAATAGCCGCAACATCAGAAACTTTGGTCTTTTCTGCTGTTTTTTCCTGCGGTTGTGCAATAGTTGTTTGTTTACAATTGATAAACAAAACTGAAATCAGAATGATAAATATGTTCTTTGTCATAAAAATATGTTTTGGATAAAGATAAAAAATCCCGCTTCATTAGAAGCAGGATTGAATATGAATATTATACTCGGCAAATCTATGCTAACATAGTAACTGGATTTTCAAGATACTGTTTTAATGTTTGTAAAAACTGTGCTCCTGTTGCTCCATCTACGGTTCTATGATCACAAGCTAAGGTCACTTTCATGGTATTACCGACTACAATCTGACCGTTTTTAACTACTGGCTTTTCTACAATAGCACCAACCGAAAGTATTGCTGAATTGGGCTGATTAATAATAGATGTAAATTCCTGAATACCAAACATTCCTAAATTAGACACCGTAAATGTACTACCACTCATTTCTTGTGGAGTTAATTTTTTATTACGGGCTCTACCTGCTAAATCTTTAACCTTAGCTCCTATTTGAGTAAGAGACATCTGATCTGTAAAAGGTAAAACAGGAACTACCAATCCATCTGGTACCGCTACAGCAACCCCAACACTAATATGCTTAGCATATTTGATTGCTGTATCTGTCCACTGTGTATTAACCTGTGGGTGTTTACGAAGTGCCAATGCACATGCTTTAACCACCATATCATTAAAAGACACTTTAACATCTGGTAATTCATTAATCTTCTTACGTGATGCCATTGCATTTTCCATATTTACCTCGATAGTAAGGTAATAGTGTGGTGCATTGAATTTTGAAGCCGAAAGACTTTTTGCAATAGCTTTACGCATTTGCGAATTTTTCACTTCTTCAAAACTTTCTTCTCCTGCTGGCGTATATGTTTGTACTACAGGAACAGAAGTTGTTTCTTTAACTGGTTGTAACGTACTAGTACTATCTGCTACAGAAGATGTAAATGATTCTACATCTTTCTTTACAATACGTCCGTTTTCACCTGTTCCTCTTACCAGAGAAAGGTCTATTCCTTTATCAGATGCTATTTTCTTTGCTAACGGAGAAGCAAATATTCTCCCTCCCGATGTTCCATTTCCTTGTGAAGTTGTAACTGTTGTTTCTGTTTTTTCTGTTTTTGTAGGCACAGTATCTTTTACTTCTGATGTTACAGGAACGCCATCTTTAAGCGCAGATATATCTGTTCCTGCAGGGCCAATTATTGCCAATAAAACATCTACTGGAGCAGTTTGTCCTTCTTCTATACCAATATGTAACAAAGTTCCTGTATAAAAGGATTCAAACTCCATAGTAGCTTTATCCGTCTCTATTTCGGCTAGAATATCTCCTTCTTCAACGGTATCTCCTACTTTTTTCAACCAGGTAGCTACGGTTCCTTCTTCCATGGTATCGCTAAGACGTGGCATAGTAATAATCTCTACACCATCAGGAATTATAGCATTTTGATTAGAAACGAGAGCTGATTCTTCAGATTTCTCTTCTTTTACCGATTCTGCATCGGGTGTTATATTTCCGTTTAATAAATCAGAAATATCTTCGTTTTCTTCTCCGATAATTGCAAGCAATTGATCTACTGGAGCTGTCTCACCTTCTTCGATCCCTACATGAAGTAGTGTTCCTTCATAAAAAGACTCAAACTCCATTGTCGCTTTATCTGTTTCTATTTCAGCAAGGATATCTCCTTCACTAACTTTATCTCCTTTTTTAACAAGCCACTTGGCAACCACTCCTTCTTCCATAGTGTCGCTCAATCGAGGCATATTAATTACTGTAGCCATAATTTATTGTAATTTGTGTGATAAAAATGGATAATCATCCTGATCGTATACAACATCATACATCACATTCTTTTCTGGGAATGGTGATTCTTCTGCAAATTTCTGACATTCTGCCACCCTATCTTTTACTCGTTTGTCTATTACTGCAATTTCTTCATCGGTAGCATATTTTTTATCTTTAATAATATCCAAAATCTGAGTGATCGGGTCTATTTTTTGATATTCTGCTACTTCCTCTTTTGTACGATATTTTTGTGCATCACTCATAGAATGCCCTCTATATCTGTATGTTTTCAGTTCTAAAAATGTTGGACCCTCACCAGTTCTTGCTCTGGTAATCGCTTCATCCATTGCTTCAGCAACTTTTATTGGATTCATTGCATCTACTGGGCCAGAAGGCATTTCGTACCCTAACCCTAACTTCCATATATCTGAATGATTAGCTGTTCTTTCTACAGATGTTCCCATTGCATAACCGTTATTTTCTACACAAAACACTACTGGTAATTTCCATAACATTGCCAGATTAAAAGTTTCATGTAATGATCCCTGACGAGCAGCTCCATCACCAAAAAACGTAAGTGTTACCGCATCTCTTTTATGGTATTTATCTGCAAATGCCAAACCTGCTCCCAAAGGTATTTGTCCTCCAACAATCCCATGTCCTCCATAAAATCGATGTTCTTTTGAGAAAATATGCATTGATCCTCCTAATCCTTGAGAAGTACCCGTAGCTTTACCATACAACTCTGCCATTACTCGTTTTGGATCAACTCCCATACCAATTGGTTGAACATGATTACGATACGCTGTAATCATTTTATCTTTGGTAAGATCCATCGCATGTAAAGCTCCTGCCAATATTGCTTCCTGACCATTATATAAGTGTAAAAAACCTCTTACTTTTTGTTGAATATAAACCTGAGCTAACTTATCCTCGAATTTTCTCCAGAAAAGCATTTCTTCGTACCAATTTAGGTAAACATCTTTGGTTATCTTTTTCATTTAGTTGTACTAATGTGTATATCTAAAAAAACTAGTCTCAAAACTAGCTATTATATAATTTTCTTTCTTATTTTTTAAAAGAACGAAAAGCAAAAATAAGATATTCGAAATTAAGAGGAAAGGAGTTTGCATATAAAATCGACGAAAACATTATAAATATGAATTATCAAAAATAAGTGGCAATATATTCGATAAGGATGATGACTTAACCACTTTTCCTGTTTCTCCCATAAAATAAATAGCAATTGGCATATTTTGTTTCACCTCATATTCTGCTATTGCCTGCCTACAGGCACCACAAGGAGGTGTTGGTGTTAGTAATTGATACTTTAAAGATTTGGCAGAAAGTGCCATAGTAACAATAGAGGTCTCTGGAAAATTAGCTCCTGCATAATATATAGCCGTACGTTCTGCACACAATCCGGATGGGTAACAAGCATTTTCCTGATTATTTCCTAAAACTACCTCTCCATTCTCTAATAAAAGTGCTATTCCAACCAAAAACTCAGAGTAAGGAGCATATGCCTTATCTCTAATTACAATTGATTGCTGCATCAATTCCTGAATATTTTCTGGTAATTCATCAAATGAATCATATACCTGTAAGACCGATTTTATTTCTATTTCTTTCATGTGAATACTATATTATTTTTCAACAACTTCTCACAAAGAATTATCTATATTCATAAACATCCTTTAATATTATAAATAAGAGTTTTATACTATAAAAATAAAAAAGTATCAAACCCTTAGCTTAGATTTGATACTTTTTTATTTTTATATGGTATTTCCTTAGTCGTAATACTCGTCTCCAAAATTAAAAGAAAGACCAAATCGCAATGTTCCTTCAAGTGGGCTTTTAACTTTAGAAGTAGAGAACAAATATGATATATCAAGATCTATAATATTATACTTGAAGCCAGCACCTAGAGATAAAAATTTTCGTGCTCCTTTTTCTTCAGATTCATTAAAATATCCTGCTCTAAAAGCAAATACATCGCGATACATATATTCTGCGCCTAATGCCCAGGTAACTTCTTTTAATTCTTCGCTAAATCCATCTGGTGCATCTCCCCAAGAAGAAAAAATAGATCCAAATGCACTTTTATCGTTGTACTCATCGTTTGCAGCTTGCTGTTCCTCTGCTGTAATATCCCCATCATTGTTAGTATCTGGATCTAAAGGAGTAGGTATAAGTAGTTTATTAAACTCTAACGAGGGTGTAATTCGATTATCTTCATTAAGAATGAAATCGAATGCAGCTCCTAATCTAAAATTAGTAGGTATAAAGTTTTCTTGCCCTGCATCGTCATATTTTATTTTTGGTCCTATATTAGAAATTGTAGCTCCTGCTCTCCATCTACCATTAAAAGAATTAAAAGCAATTTCATCACTTCTATAAAAACCAGCAATATCTACACCAAAGCTTCCTGCTGCACTAGCATCTGCTCCCAGACCTTGCAGTCTAAGATCAGAGCGTAGGTAACGTCCTGCTACCGCCATAGAGAATCTATCACTAAGCTTTAATGCATACGAAATATCAAGAGTTAATTCATTTGGTTTTTGAACATTAGGTTCATCATTACGACCTTGTCTAAACTCTATATCCCCCAAGCTAAAATATCTAAAACTTGCTGCTACCGCACTTCGATCATTAAGACGATTATAATAATTTACATTCCCCAAGAATATGTCATTAACCAAACTACTTAAGTAAGGAGTATAGTTAACCCCAACCCCTTGCTTATTTTTTATAAATGCATACTTAGCTGGATTCCATTGTTGTGAAAATGCATCTGCAGATGTGGCAACCCCCTGATCTCCTATACCAGCTGCCCTTGCATCTGCAGCAATTAATAGAAAGGGAGTAGCAGTTGTTATTGCTCTGTTTTGTTCCTGAGCCTGAGTTTTAATAGTTAAAACTGTAACACACACCAAGCTAAGGGTTAATAATCTTTTCATATCCTTTAAAATTGAGTTTGACAAATATATAGTTATTTAGTTAGTAAGAATAGTTAGTCCTTATTTTTTTTAAAGTTGCTGATTTTATAAACGTTGATTTTAGGGATATCTTATGTTTCATTTTATTTTACTCAGTTAAATTTTATTAAAAACATCTCAAATATGCACTCCCAAACCCCTTTAAATTCTCCTTAAGTTTTTACATATCTTGCAATTAACTATCTTACCTAAAAAAATAAGATCGCCCATTACAAACAGTAAAAGTAGTGTTAAACATTAATAATATTTAACGTTTCATTAAGAAGCATAAAGATGTTTAAAAATAAAGGATACATACTCTTTTTAAAAATTTGAAATTTCTTGTTTTTATTGGATTGCAAATAATAAAATAACAAATATTGCGTTAAACCAAAGTCATTATGAATTCATAAAAAAATACGAATTGATAATATTTTGAAAAAATTAGGGTAACTTTAACGTTTTATTAATTATATTGCAAGCCCTAATTTCTACTTAAACGAACTTAAGATTATGAAAAACGCTTTTATTTTTAAGCCGCTAATGGCACTTTCCATTGGTGTTTTACTATTTAGTTGTTCTAAAAACGATTACGGGAGCAATTCCAGAGCTACAGGTTGGAAATACAACTCCAAAGATGGTGGTTTTCAGGTACAAACAAATTACAAAGAACAGGAAACTGGTCCAGGATTGGTCTTTATTGAAGGGGGTACTTTTACTATGGGACGTGTACAAGATGATGTAATGCATGACTGGAACAACACTCCGACTCAGCAACACGTTCAGTCCTTTTATATGGATGAAACTGAAGTTACTAATGTTATGTATTTGGAATATCTTGACTGGTTGAAAGGGGTATATCCTCCTACCGAACCAAAATACAGAAATATTTATTATGGTGCTCTTCCTGATACCTTAGTTTGGAGAAATCGACTTGGTTTTAATGAAATGATGACTAATAATTACCTACGTCATCCCGCATATGCTAATTATCCTGTTGTAGGAGTAAATTGGATTCAAGCAATAGAATTTAGTAATTGGAGAACTAATCGTGTTAATGAAAGGATTCTTGAAGAAGAAGATGTAATTAAAGAAAATGCTCCTTTTGAGGATGTTTCTGCAGAAAGTACTTTTGACACCGATACATATTTAAACGCCCCTTCACAAACTTATGGAGGTAATGATGAAGCAATCAGAGGTGGTAGAGCTTCAGAAAAGTATGAAAAAACAAATGATTCTACTGGTTTATATATACAACGTAAAGATGGATTGCTTTTACCTAAATATAGATTGCCAACAGAAGCCGAATGGGAATATGCAGCTCTAGGCTTAGTAGAAATTAGAAGTTACAATATCTATCGAGGTCGAAAAAAATACCCATGGACTGGGAAATATACTCGTTCTGGAAAAAGAAGAACCCGGGGAGACCAATTAGCCAACTTTAAACAAGGTGATGGTGATTATGGTGGAATTGCTGGATGGAGTGATGATGGTGCAGATATTACTGCTCCTGTAAAATCTTACAACCCTAATGACTATGGGCTATATGATATGGCAGGAAATGTTGCAGAATGGGTAGCTGATGTTTATAGACCTATCGTAGATGATGAATATAATGATTTCAACTACTATAGAGGAAATGTATATACCAAAAATGCGATCAATCCTGATGGAACTGTAAAAATTGTTATGACAGATTCTATCGTATACGATACCCTTAGTAATGGTAAAATTATTGCGAGAGTGCTACCTGGTGGAATTTTACAAGTCCCTATTGATGAGCAGGAGACATATATGAGAACTAATTTTACTGATAGTGACAACAGAAACTATAGAGATGGTGATAAAAGTTCTTCTAGATACTACGAAGGATTCCAAGATCAGAATACTCCTAACAAGAGAATGTATAATGCACCTATTCATTATGTAGGTCCTGACGCAGAAGATAGTACACAAATGGATAGAAGATATGATGAATCTAGTAAAAGAACTACCATCGTTGATAATGAAGTACGTGTGTATAAGGGGGGGTCTTGGAAAGATAGAGCCTATTGGTTAGATCCAGCACAAAGAAGATTTTTACCACAAGATATGGCCACAGATTATATTGGTTTCAGAAATGCAATGTCTCGTGTTGGTACTAAAGCCAGAAAGAAAAAAACACCAAGACATCAGAAACCAAAAAGATAATAGTTTAGAATTTAATTAAAGTTCGTTATAAATACAAAAGCCCTGTACATAATTGTCAGGGCTTTTTGATATCCTCAATAATTAATGACAATTACTCAAATACATCAATTATTCTTAGCCAGTAATGGCGTATGCACAGATACCCGAAAAATAGAGTATAATGCTATTTTTTTTGCTCTGAAAGGGGAGAATTTTAATGGAAATACATATGCACAAAAAGCATTAAAGCTTGGAGCATCGTATGCAATAATTGATGAAGCAGCATTTAAAACTACAGAAAAACATATTCTTGTTGATAATGTTCTAAAAACATTACAAGATTTAGCTTCGTTCCATCGTCAATTCTTAGATATCCCTATAATTGCTTTAACTGGGAGTAATGGAAAAACTACTACAAAAGAATTAATCAATAGTGTACTTTCTTCTTCTTTTAAGACAACTGCAACAATAGGCAATCTAAATAATCATATCGGAGTTCCTCTAACACTTTTATCAATGACAAAGGAAACTCAAATAGGAATTATAGAAATGGGAGCCAATCATCTGGAGGAAATAGCATTTTTATGCTCTATTGCTAGACCAGATTATGGTTATATCACAAATATCGGTAAAGCTCACCTAGAGGGTTTTGGAAGTATCGAAGGCGTTTTAAAAGGAAAAACAGAACTTTATGAGTATCTAAAAAGATATAACAAACTAGTTTTTCTTAATCTTGAGGATAAGAAACTAGTTAATGCCTCTTCTAAAATAAAGACCTATAGTTTTTCACAATCCAATACTAGTGATGTTATTATTAAATTGGTCGACATCGATCCTAATGTCGTTATTTCTTATCAAAATACTAACATACATAGCAATTTAATAGGCCAGTATAACTTTACAAATATTGCTGCAGCAATAGCTATTGGGTCTCATTTCAAAATTAATCTACATCAGATCAAATATGCAATAGAATCTTATACTCCTACAAATAATCGTTCGCAAATCATTAAAAAAGGAAATCATACAATTATTCTAGATGCCTATAATGCAAATCCAACAAGTATGGAAGCTGCCATTAATAATTTTATTCAATTGCAATATGACACTAAAATTGTTTTTTTAGGGGATATGTTTGAATTGGGTGATGACACCTCTTTAGAGCATCAAAAAATAGCTGATCAAATATGCAATACAGGAATACAAGGAATATATTTGATCGGGAATAATTTTTTCGACACCAAGTGTATTAACCCACATGTTCAAAAATTTAAATCGTATGAAGATCTTGAAGCCAGTTGGGATTTAAAAAATCAAAAAGATGTAATTCTTATTAAAGGATCTCGTGGAATGAAGCTAGAGAGAATTCTGGATCTTCTTTAACTCGTTATAATGCCGTTTCTTACAAATGCTTCAAAATTCCTAAATTAATATTTTATAA
>CAKMZM010000025.1:0-20444 GCA_929200365.1 uncultured Flavobacteriaceae bacterium
GAAAATATAAAAAGAAATGTTAATTGTAATAGTGACTTCATCTTATTTCATTTTTATGAGTCCTAATGCTTGCTCTTGCTATATAGTTATCTTAATATAGCTATTAATGTGTTGATTTGATAAACTCAAAGATATTAAAAAGTATTACCTACATTCTTTAAACATTTCTATAGCTTATACTCGTTTGTCATCGTTGATAAAATTAGCTTTTGATTGGGATACATTTTACTACTCTATAGGTGTTGTTATACGTTTTCCTAATTTTTTACCATCTCAAAATTGTTTTTTTTTGCGACCCATAAATTCTTTAGTAAAGGAATTATATAGGTAGATAAATACTAACAAAAAAACCTCCGGTAATCAGCCGGAGGTCATTCATCAATCAAAAAACGAACAGTTATGTTATAAAACTGTTTGTAATCGCAATTTAGGAATTTATCCTAAATAAGTCTTTAATATTTTACTTCTAGAGGTATGTTTTAATCTTCGTATTGCTTTTTCTTTAATTTGACGCACACGCTCACGGGTAAGGTCAAAAGTCTCTCCAATTTCTTCAAGAGTCATTGGGTGTTGATCTCCTAGACCAAAATATAATCGTATTACATCTGCTTCTCTGGGAGTAAGTGTTTCTAAAGCACGTTCTATTTCTGTACGAAGAGATTCGTGTAATAGGGTTCTGTCAGGATTTGGAGACTCTCCAGAATTTAATACATCATAAAGATTAGAATCTTCTCCTTCAACAAGTGGGGCATCCATACTTACATGTCGACCCGAATTTTTCATAGATTCTTTAACATCATTGATAGTCATATCTAATTCTTTTGCAATTTCTTCAGCACTTGGCGGGCGCTCATGTGATTGCTCTAAGAATGCATATGTTTTATTGATCTTATTGATCGAACCAATTTTGTTTAACGGTAAACGAACAATACGAGATTGTTCTGCCAATGCCTGTAATATAGATTGACGAATCCACCATACGGCATAGGAAATGAACTTAAAACCACGGGTTTCATCAAAACGTTTTGCAGCTTTAATTAATCCAAGATTACCTTCGTTAATTAAATCTGGAAGAGTAAGACCTTGATTTTGATATTGTTTTGCAACCGATACTACAAATCTAAGATTGGCTTTGGTTAGTTTTTCAAGGGCTCTTTCATCACCAGCTTTTATGCGCTGAGCTAATTCTACCTCTTCATCTGCAGTAATAAGATCTACTTTTCCTATTTCCTGCAAATACTTATCCAGCGATGCAGTCTCACGATTCGTTACCTGCTTCGTAATTTTAAGTTGTCTCATCTATAGTTTTCCTTGAAATTTAATTTTGTAAATATTTATACCCTTTTTTTTATTATACGAAATATGGTATAGAAATGTTACAAAAAGGTTGTTTATTTATCATTAACATTTAAAACTGTATTAAAACTATCAAATTGATTCTTCAAAAATAGAAAAGGAAAAGGGTTATATCATCTACCTTAAAACAATCCACTAAAACCTGTTTTTTCCCCTTATGTTATAGAAGTGGTTTAAACTTTTTTATCTAAACAATAAAACAACTATAATTTTAATTTGAGCAATTTTGAAATAAAAATAGTATTATTTTAAAAAGTACTCAATCAAAATAAATCTCCTCGGCTAGCAAACGCATACCATCAGAAGATCCTACAAGGCTTATAATATTTTGAAGTCCGGCATTAAGTTGTGTATTGTTTTTTAATAAAACCCAGATGTTCTGTATGTATCCCAAACTCTCTGCTGCTGAAGTTGGTTTTTTGATAATTTTTGCTTGTAGAGCAATACTTAATACTTGTTGGATCAATTGTCTGGCCTGATTGATTTTTTCTTCTAGGGGATGAATTACTTCTTGCACTACAGATTGAGCAGGATAAATAACACTGCTCCCTTTTGAGAATAATCTCTTTTTTCGATGAAGTCGATTTTGTTCAGGATCGTATTTAATCTCTATCAGCTGACTGCGTAGCCCCGCAATTTCTGCACATTGGGCATAATTGAATTTTTTTAACTCTTGTTCGAGATTTTTAAGCCAGATATCTAATGTAGGAAGAGCAGTATGTTTTTTCTCCTGAAACGCATTAGTTAATTCTGGTGTTTTAAGTAATAATCCTTTTAGGGAGTTTACTACAGTGATGATGGACTTTTGCATTAGTACGATTTTTTTATTCAGGAAGAAGTCTTTGATCTGTTTTGCCGTCCTCTTTTTCAATAGATTGCCATTCCATACCTTCTTCTACTAGTTTTATCTTAATATGAGTAATAGATTGTGGGTTATAATCTTTTAGTTTGCCAGATTCTACAATGATTTTGGTTTTATCTGGATCAATACTTCTTACTGGCTCTTTGATTTCTGGATTTAGCTGTTCTTGTAAAGACTTTTGCAGCTTTTTGATCACTTCTTCATTAGGTTCGTTGCCTTCTAATTGTGCAATTTTAATTACTTTTTGTGATAGTTGATTACTAAAATTTTGTAATGAAATGGTTTTATCTTCTTTTGCTTTTAAATTGATTTCTAATGTTTGAGTGCTTTTTGCAATTTCTTTGCGTAACAGATCAGATTTTTTACGATCTATTTTTGTGGTTTTAAGCTGATCTTTTATGGTATGATATACTAGTGAATTGAATCTGATATTATCAATAGGTTGATAATCTACGGGTTCTTGTTCATCCAATGCATCAATTGCTATTGGGATGTTGAGTTCGATATCTTGTGCACGAAATCTGGGTACCGAAAAGTTTTTCAGGATTTCATTTGATGCGTAGAGTTCAGCGATTTTGGCGGACTCTATGTCCGCCATCGCTCTGGCTTGGTTAATCCCTGATACTAGGGACCCTAAATAATCTTTAAGTAATGGCATAATCTATATATTTACGCGGTTACAGGTAATCCTACAATTGCATCTTCAAGAATATTGAGAATTTTTTCCATACCTCCCGGTGTTTCGTCCTGTGTTGCTTTTACACGAACTCCTAACTGATATGATTTTTCTACTTTAGATCCTTGTTTACTGGATCTTTTATATGAAGCACTTACTTTGAAGTTTACCGAATTTGTGAATTTGAGTCGAGCAGATCCCTTTGCAAATAGAGAAATAAACGCTCCGGTTCCTGTTGTAATACTACCAGAAGTTGTACTTCTGGTATTTAAACTGCTTGCAGCTTTAAACTCAGATCCTACTCTGCGATATTCCATAGAATTTATTTTCGCATTAAAATCAATTTCGGTTTCTTCTACCCTTAAAAACGGAATGGGTACCATAGTAAGGATGGGAACTTCTAATTGTAGTTCTTCAAATTCTGCAGGAACAGCATCTTCATTTCTAACAGTAATGGTTCCATTTGCGGTTTCTGTTGTTCCTGGTTCATCGTTTGAAGTATAAGTTACTACAAAGGTATCTGAGCCTGAATATCCATCGCCACCACTTTGCACAACAATATCGATACCATTGTCTCCATTTACTGTAGCCACAATATTTCCATTATTACCTCCAGATGATGTAATAATTACGCTATCAATTGATGCAGCATTACTTACATTTTCAAGGGTGGCAGAGTCGATAATGCCATTTCTTGGCGGTATGTAAGGTGATACTTGTTTCGGGTATTTAAATTGAACATAGATCGGTCCACCTGGAGTGATCTCTCCTGTAGTCTCGTCTTCTGTGTCGGGTTCAAAACCAATGGCTTTAATGAAATCTACTGTAGATAATGCTGCTTGAGCCTGAGCTTCAACAACAGCGGTTAGAGGTCCTCCAATCATTGATCTGAAATCTATCGAAGAGAGTTCCTGTCCTGGATCATAATTTGATACTGGCATAATACTATAATGTTTTAGTGAACCTACTCTAATTCGACTTTTCGGTTTCCGTCGAGGGTGTTTTTATCAATGTATTATGTTTACCATTCAAAGATAAAATCTATTATGGTTGTAGTCAATAGGTTATTAACTCTTTTGAGAGGGGTAAATACCTATACATTGTTACAGGAAACCTTATAATAATGAAACAAAAAACGCCTTCAATATTTTGAAGGCGTTTTTTTATGTTTAAAGAAAAAAATTAATCTTCTTTTTTACTAGGTCTTGGTTTTCTCTCATCCCTTTGTCTATCCCCTCTTGGTTTACCACCTTCTGGTCTTGGAGGTCTTGGTAATAATGCTTTTCTAGACACTTTTTCTTTACGAGTTCTAGAGTCAATTCCAAAATATTTTACATCAAAGATATCACCCATGTTTACAACATCGCTAACATTCTCTGTGCGTTCCCATGCCAATTCTGAAACGTGAAGTAAAACTTCGTTACCTGGAGCTTCCAGATATTCTACTACAGCACCAAAATCTAACATTTTGATTACTTTCACTTCATATACACTACCAACAGCAGGTTTAAAAGTAATAGCATCGATTTTTGCTAATACTGCATCGATTCCTTTTTGATTTGTACCAAGAATCTCTACATTTCCTTCTTCGGTAACAGGATCTTCGTTGATAACAATGGTGGTTCCTGTTTCCTTTTGTAATTCTTGGATTACTTTACCACCAGGCCCAATTAAAGCACCTATAAAGTCTCCAGGAATTGTTTTAGTTACCATTTTTGGAGCGTGTGATTTCACATCCGCATTTGGTGATGCAATAGTATCTGTTAATTTTCCTAGAATATGTATACGACCATCAGCAGCTTGCTTTAATGCGTTTACCAAAATTTCATAAGAAAGACCTTTTACTTTTATATCCATTTGACAAGCCGTAATACCGTCTGCAGTACCGGTTACTTTAAAGTCCATATCTCCCAAATGATCTTCATCACCTAAGATATCAGATAAAACCGCGTATTTTCCTGTTTCGCCATCAGAAATTAATCCCATAGCAATACCCGAAACTGGTTTTACCATTTGTACACCTGCATCCATAAGAGCCATAGTTCCAGAGCATACAGTAGCCATAGAAGAAGAACCGTTAGATTCTAATACTTCTGATACTATACGTACGGTATATGGGCAATCATCAGGAATCATTCCTTTTAGTGCACGTTGTGCCAGATTACCGTGACCAACCTCTCTACGGGAAGTTCCTCGTATAGGTCGTGCTTCACCAGTACAGAAAGGAGGGAAGTTATAGTGAAGGTAGAATGTTTCTTCTCCTTCATACGATGGCATATCAATTTGATTTGCCTCTCTAGAAGTTCCCAAAGTTACTGTAGCTAGTGCTTGAGTTTCTCCTCGTGTAAATATAGAAGATCCGTGAGTTGATGGTAAATAATCCACTTCGCACCAGATTGGTCTGATCTCATCAGTTTTACGACCATCTAAACGTAATCCTTCATTTAAAGTAAGATCACGAATTGCAGTTTTTTCTGCTTTAGCATAATATTTAGATACTAAATCTCCTAAATCTTCAAGCTCTTCTTCAGAAAATGTAGCTATTATTTCTTCTTTTATTTCAGAAAAAGCCAAACCACGTTCTTTTTTAGACGACCCTGCTTTTGCAACAGCATATACTTTATCATATGCCATTTCATGAATTTTCTTAGCTAAATCTTCATCTTCTCTTTCTGGGTCGTATTCTCTAATTTCTTTTTTTCCAAAGGCTTCTGCTAGTTTAAGCTGAGCAGCACATTGTATTTTTATATGATCGTGAGCGAATTTGATAGCTTCTACCATTTCTTCTTCGCTAATTTCTTTCATTTCTCCCTCAACCATCATTACAGAATCTGCAGAAGCACCAATCATCATGTCGATATCTGATTCTTCTAACTGCGCTCTTGTAGGGTTGATAATAAATTCACCATTTACACGTCCTACACGTGCTTCTGAAATAGCACATTCAAATGGGAAATCAGATAATTGTATTGCTGCAGATGCAGCTAGTCCAGCCATTGCATCGGGCATAACATCGTCGTCATGAGACATTAATTGAATCATCACTTGAGTTTCTGCATGATAATCTTTTGGGAATAGTGGTCGTAATACACGATCGACTAATCTCATGGTTAGTACTTCACCATCACTTGGTCTTGCTTCTCTTTTGAAGAAACCACCAGGGTAACGACCAGATGCTGCAAATTTCTCTCTGTAATCTACCGTTAATGGTAAAAAATCTACATCACTTTGTTTGTAATTAGAGACAACTGTACATAATAGCATACACTTGCCAGATTGTACAACAACAGAACCGTGAGCCTGTTTTGCTAATTTTCCGGTTTCGATAGAAATTTCTCTACCATCACCTAGGTCAATGACCTCTTTATAAACTTTTGGAATCATATTTTTTTTGATTCTAACGTATCAGTGTTATCATACAGATAACCTTGATATGTTTAATTAAACATTGGTTTCCGTCTTACTCGGACGGACAAGGTTGTGTTGTTGTAGTAATTGCGCGACCAATGAAAAACTAAGGCATGCATTTGTACTCTAGTGAAGTACAAATGTTTTTTAATTATTTAATATAATAAAAAGAGGCTGCGTGCCTCTTTTTATTATTTTCTTAATCCTAATTCTTTTACAATTGCACGGTATCTCATGATATCCTTTTTAATAAGATAGTCTAACAAATCTCTACGTTTTCCTACCAACTTTACCAAAGAACGCTCTGTATTATAATCTTTACGATTCTTTTTTAAGTGCTCAGTAAGATGAATAATTCTGTGTGTAAACAATGCAATTTGACCTTCTGCAGAACCACTGTCATTCTTTCCTTTACCGTGCTTTGCGAAGATTTCTTCTTTAACTTCTTTTGTTAAATACATTCCAATATTATTTAAATGATTTTTATGTATCAATAGCTCTTTGCTATTAGCGTGCAAATATAATATTTTTTGGATTAGAAATGCATTTTATATAAAAAAACCTAAGTACATGACTAAAAATTAGGGTAAATACTTAAGTGATTGATTATTAAAATATTGTTGAATTATTGCTTTACAGATCTCACAGGTCTCTAAGACCTGTGAGGTCTTGATAAGCCATAAAATTATTAGGCGTATTACTATTCACAGTATGTACTAAAAAAAACATAATGTAATTAAACGTTTTGCATAATATATGATCTTAGTATGGTAACGTTTAAAATTAAATATTATGAAAAGTAACTTATCTAAATTTAGTTTAATCACATTATTCTTTTTGATTTTAGTAGGATGTAATAAAGATAATACTGAAGATCAGTTAGTAGCATCTTTTGTGACTGAAGAAACCAAACTTAATGCCAAAGTAGACAATACAATCGAGGTAATAAGCGATACATTTTTACAAGTGTATGAGTATGAGGAAAGTGCTGTGAAAAGCTCAATTCATCCTTTTTTACCAGATTGCGCAACTGTAACTATTATTATAACAGATACTTATAAAGAGGTGACTGTGGATTTTGGTTCTGAAGGGTGCGAAGTTAGAGGAGGGCGTATCGTAAAGGGAAAGGTTAATATGTCATATGTATTAGATACAGAAGCAATGACAAAAATTATTAACTATACGATCGACGACTTTTTTATTGGTGATATGCAATTTGTTGGGTCTAAAACAGTAACTAGGCAAAAAGCTAATGATAATGGTAATCCTCAATATACAATGAATCTTGATTTAACGATTACTTTTGCTGATGGCACGCAGGCAACTAGGACAGGATCAAAGGTTCGCGAATGGATTGAAGGCTCTTTTAATGGTAATTGGAGAGATAATGTGTTCTTAATTACAGGTGCTTGGGAAACTAATTTCAAAAATGGAAATACACACAGTACCACAATTGTAACACCTTTACGACGAGAAGCTAGTTGTAGGTTTTTGGTGAGTGGTGTTGTTGAGTTAGTACGAACAAATTATAGTGGTTCATTAGATTATGGTAATAGAGCATGCAATAATTTGGCTGTATTTACTAATGATGATGGAGAAGAACGTGAGATTCGACTGTGATCTGTAGGTTTTTGATGTGATTATATAAAAGGGACCAGCTTAAAGCAGTCCCTTTTATATATAACTAGATGTATTATATCTTAATTTGCCAAAGGACGATTAAGAATTAAATTTAGATATAAGTTTATCTTTTGTTTTAGTTCATGCCTTGGAGTTATGAAATCTAGGAAGCCATGTTCTTTCAAGAATTCGGAGGTTTGAAAACCTTCGGGTAATTCTTTTCCTGTGGTATCTCTTACAATACGTGGTCCTGCAAATCCAATTAATGCTCCTGGCTCTGCAATATTGATATCACCTAACATCGCAAAAGAAGCTGTTGTACCCCCAGTTGTAGGATCTGTACATAATGATATATAAGGTATTCCTGCATCTGCTAATTGAGCTAGTTTGGCAGATGTTTTTGCCAATTGCATTAGTGATAATGCAGCTTCCATCATACGAGCACCTCCTGATTTAGAAATAATCATAAATGGAATTTTGTGTTTTAATGAGTAATCGGCAGCTCTTGCGATTTTTTCGCCTACTACACTACCCATAGAACCTCCGATAAAAGCAAAATCCATACATGCAATAACTAAGTCATTGCCACAGGATTTTCCTACTGCTGTTCTTACTGCATCTTTTAAATTTGTTTTTTCTTGTGCATCTTTAATACGATCAACATATTTTTTTTTGTCTTTGAATTTAAGAGGATCTTTTGAGGTAACACCTTTATCGAGCTCTTTAAATTTATTATCATCAAATAAGATTTCAAAATATTCTTTACTACCTATTCTTACATGGTATCCATCTTCTGGACTTACATAGAAGTTTTTTTCAAGTTGTTCTGCATCTACAATTTTTCCCGTTGGAGATTTATACCACAGCCCTTTAGGGACATCTTTTTTATCTTCGGTTGCAGTTTGTATACCTTTTTGTGTTCTCTTAAACCAAGCCATATAGTTTTATTATAATTAAAAAAAGCTGAAACTCTTTAAATAAGTTTCAGCTTAAGTTTTCAGTCTTCTATAATGTATTTACATTATTTAAATCCTCGAATGCCTTTTTAAGACGATTCTTAAAGGTAATTTCTCCTTCTCGTAACCATTTTCTAGGATCGTAATACTTTTTATTAGGTTCTTCTGATCCATCAGGATTACCTATTTGTGTCTTTAGATATTCAATATTATTAACCATATAATCACGAACACCTTCATTAAATGCAAACTGAAGATCAGTATCAATATTCATTTTAATGACTCCATATCCAATTGCTTCTCTAATTTCTTCTAGAGTAGAACCACTTCCTCCATGAAAAACAAAATCGATGTGATTATGTTCAACTCCATATTTCTCTGAAATGAATTCTTGAGAATTTTTAAGAATTTTTGGTGTTAATTTTACATTACCTGGCTTGTATACACCATGTACATTACCAAAGGCAGCTGCTACGGTAAATTTATCACTTACTTTACTTAATTCTTCATAAGCATAGGCAACTTCTTCAGGTTGCGTATATAGCTTAGAATCATCTATATCACTATTATCTACACCATCTTCTTCACCACCAGTGATTCCTAGTTCGATTTCTAAGGTCATTCCTATTTTACTCATACGAGCTAGATATGCTGTACAGATTTCGATATTTTCTTCGATTGGTTCTTCAGATAAATCAATCATATGAGAGCTATACAATGGTTTCCCAGTTTCTTTGTAAAATTCTTCTCCAGCATCTAATAGACCATCAATCCAAGGAAGTAGTTTTTTTGCACAGTGGTCAGTATGCAAAATTACAGGTACTTCATAGGCTTCAGCCATTAAATGTACATGCTTAGCTCCTGCAACAGCTCCTGCTATCGATGCTTTTTGGTCTTTATTAGATAGACCTTTCCCAGCATTAAATTGCGCTCCTCCATTAGAGAATTGAATAATTACAGGAGAATTTAACGCAGCAGCAGTTTCTAAGACGGCATTAATCGAATTAGAACCGATTACATTAACTGCGGGTAATGCAAAAGCTCTTTCTTTTGCATATTTAAAAATTGCTTGAACTTCTTCTCCCGTAGCAACTCCTGGTTTGATATTGTGACTCATAATTTAGTTTTGGTTTATCAGGTTACAAAAATAATAAAATTATTACGGAAACTGATAAGATTAAAATAATCACGATAGATTACTTGTGTCTCTTGAAATTAATGAAACATATAGATGTTTTTAATATCATAGTCAAATCCATCTTATGCAGTTTTGTATAAAAAAAACTACTAGGAATTAAAGTGGATAATTTAAATGAATTCAAAGAAAATTTTGTAAATTATTAACTCATGTTAATAAGAAATTATGTGTGCTGAAAAACATGAACAAATTAAAAATTAAACAAATAAATGGATAATAATCTGTCTGAAATCAAAACAGAAGTTTATGATAAATGTTCGCTAAAGATTTCTGATTTTAAATTTGAGTCTGAAAGTAAAGAATATAATGCTTGTCAATTTCAATTAAATGGGTCAAATATCATAAGCAGAAACGCAAAAATAACACCAAAAAAAGTAGGTCAATTTGTTACATTTTGGAAAAGAATAGGGAATGGACCTATTGAACCGTTTAACGAAAATGATCAAATAGACTTCTATACCGTATGTGTGAGAACTAAAAATCAATTTGGTCAATTTGTTTTTCCAAAATCCATATTGATTAAAAAAGGAATTATTTCAACCGATAAAAAAGATGGAAAAAGAGCATTTCGAGTATACCCATTTTGGGATATGGTAAAAAATAAAAAAGCCGAGAAAGTTCAAAAATGGCAATTGAAGTATTTTTATAAAGTTGATAATTTAATTAATATAAAAAAGGTAAAAGAGTTATATGCTAACAAATAAAATGATAAGACATATCACAATCATATTATAGTAGAGGTATTGTCTATGAAGAGTTAGTTTTGATTTGAATTTTTTAAAACAATAAAGATGAAAGTAAATGCGTATGCGGCTTTAGAGCCAAAAGGGAAATTAGAGCCCTATTTTTATGAATTAGGTGAATTGGGGACAGAACAAGTGGATATTAAAGTTTCGTATTGCGGTGTATGTCATTCTGATTTGAGTATGATAAATAATGATTGGGGAATGACAGAATACCCAATTGTACCTGGTCATGAGATTGTAGGAGAAGTGGTGGCGGCAGGAGAGGGTGTGAAAAATATAAAAATTGGAGATAAAGTTGGATTAGGTTGGTTTTCTGCATCTTGTATGAGTTGTCAGGAATGTATGAGTGGATCACATCATCTTTGTTCTCAGAATGAGGCTACAATTGTAGGAAGGCATGGTGGTTTTTCTAACTATGTTCGAGGGCATTGGTCATGGGCAATTCCTCTTCCAGAAGCAATAGATATGAGTAAAGCAGGTCCTTTATTATGTGGAGGTATTACAGTTTTTAATCCAATACTATTAGCAGGTGTAAGAGCAACAGATACAGTTGGTGTTATAGGGATTGGGGGACTAGGACATTTGGCTCTTAAATTTTTAAAACATTGGGGATGTGAAGTGATTGCATTTAGCTCAAAACCAGATAAAAAAGAGCAAATTTTGAATATGGGAGCAACAAGAGTAATTGATTCAAGATCATCAGAAGAAATAGAAAGCATAAAAGGAAAGTTAAATTTTATTTTAAATACAACTAATGTTACATTAGATTGGAATTCTTATCTAACAACTTTGACGCCCAAAGGAAAATTTCATACTGTAGGAGCGGTATTAGAACCGATGGCTATTCCAGCGTTTAGTTTAATTGGAGGCGAAAAATCTGTAGGAGGCAGCCCGCTTGGTAGTCCAGCAGTAACTAAAACGATGCTTGATTTTTGTGTAAGGCACACTATTTATCCTACTGTAGAGGAGTTTCCTATGGAAAAGATAAATGAAGCTATGAAACATCTTGAAGAAGGTAAAGCAAGATTTAGGATAGTTTTGAAAGCTAATTAATACTTAAAAAGGATAATTAATCCCAAAATTATAAACAGCTTTAGAGAAGTTATATCCTTTAAACCACCGTTTATTTTGATCGCTGGCTGGATTAAAAGTCTTAAATCCGATATCAAGCCTTAAAACGAAGAAATTAAAATCATATCGAAACCCAAAACCGCTTCCTACGCTCATTTCACGTATATCGTCTAATTTAGAGAAAATAGCATCTTCTTCTTCTACATTATCCAAAACATTCCAAATATTTCCAACATCAATAAATAATGCTCCATGTAATGCCCCTAAAATCTTGTATCTGTACTCTGTATTGAATGCAATTTTCATGTTTGCTTCATTAAACTCATCTCTTCCACCAGTACTTCCTGGTCCTAGATCATATACCAACCATGCTCTATTATCATTGGGGCCGCCACCAAAGAAACTTCGTGCAAAAGGAATACTGTTAGAATTGCCATAGGGTAGTGCAATTCCCCCAAAAGCTCTAAAAGCAACTACGTTTTTTCTTCCTAAATCCCAATGCTTTATGTAGTCTAGTTCTATTTTTGCATATTGAGAAAATTCTACACCAAATATTTCAAAACGTTTATTAGAATTTTCTTTTAATCTTGATATGTTTGAAATAGCATGCAGTACATTACCTGCCAATTCAACTTTAGCTTTAAATCTGGAGTAACTTTCGTCATAAAGATTTTCTCTATTGTTCTTTGTATAGGTATAACTTGATGCAAAGATTAAGTTATCTTCGGTTAATCTTACTTTTCTTTCATTTATATTTCGAATTTCCTGTACCTGATCTGATGTCAGATCAGAATCTGGCGTTGTACTAAGAGATTGTGCTATAAACTCATTTGCTCCACTAGGAATTTGTAATACAGCATTATCTATATCTGGAATACTTGTATCTGATTGAGAAAAGAAAGGAGAATCTGCTTCAAGAACTCTAGTGGCAATATTGTTTAATTTATTAAATGAAGTATTATAGATATTGAAGTAGTTACTGGTATTTAGATTTCTTACATATTGTATATTAACAAGATCTAGTTGATTAGTTAGTGTATTACTAGGTTTCCATTGATAATTAAGTACTCCTGTAGCATTTTGTTTGTCAAGACCAATATTTTGCTGAATATTCATTCCAAAAATAAGATTAGTAGTCGGTGACATGTGTTTTGGAATGATCTTATGATTTATAAAAGGGAAAACTATTTTAGGAAAAGATAATCTTATGTCTGTTCCTATTTCTGATATATTAAAGAATTTTTGACCGCCATCTACTGCATCACTAGAAGATCCTATACTTCCCCGAGCTGATATTTCTAAAATTTCGGCACCTCCAAAAACATTTCGTATTAAAAGAGACCCTCCGAAACCAATACCAAAAGCCTGAATATTTGAAGTCGATACATCAAAATCGATATTTGTGCTGTATTTTTTTCTTGGAGTTAATAGAATACTGGCTATAAGATTTTTTCCAGAAGGATCGTCGGGATCAATCTCATAATTTATGTTAGGATATTTAAATGTTCTTAAGTTATTAATTTGGTTATAAGTATTTGTACGGTCTTTATCTCTAAAAATTTCACCAGGAGTGATAAGAACAGAATTTGTAATTGCCTTACGGGTATATTTTATTTTATTATACCCATAAATGTTATACCCTTTGTAAAAAGTGCTATCCTTGGGTTTTTGATTTCGATTTTGATATGAGTAATCGGTAAAAATATTCACTTTACTTATTTTATGAACCTTAAAGGGGGTTCTGGCAGTAGAGTCTCCATAGGTAATCGAACGATTTTTTATGAGTAAGTTTAGATTTACCTTGTGACCTGTATTAATTGTATCGGCATCAAATTTTATAAATTCTTTTTCGAAGTGATAGAGTCCAGAATTTCGGTATAATGATGTTAATCGTTCTCGTTCTGCTTCTATATCCAGAGTTTTGTATTGTTTTCCTAAAATGATTGTAGATTTTTCAGTATTAAGTTTGTAAATAGAATCCGCAACTTTGGATTCTATTCTGGTCTTAAGTGAATCAATAAAATAGGGTTGGTGTGGTTTTACATAATAATCTACCGTTGCAGTTTTGCTATCATCTGTATTAATTTTATAATCTGCTTCAATATTAAACCAGCCATTATTCCAGTAATAAGCCTGCAATCTTTTTACAGAACGTTTTACTTTTGATTCGTCAATAATAGAAGGAGGTTCTCCTGTACTTTTAAGCCATTCATTAATACGTGATAATCCTACACCTAATCTGTCTACTTGTTTTTTTGAAAGAAATCTGATGAGTCGTTTTTCTCGTTTGGACTTTCTTGTTAACCAATCCTGATATAAAGAATCTTGATTTACACTGGCTAAATTATATATGTGAAGCCTAATAGGGATTCCTAATAGTTTAATATTGGGTTTTTGATATAATTGATCGTATAGTTTTGGATTCTTAGTTTTAGCACTATCAACATAAATTTGATTTTTTATCAAAAGATATTCGCTATTGGGAACTCTCTTTACCGCATTACAAGAAAATAAAAAGATGCTAGTTAAGGTAATTAATAATATTTTTGTCAGAAAGTGTTTCAACCTGTACTCATTCATTGATTCAAAAATACACTATTTGTATGGTTAGCAAAAATCAAAAGAAATTAATAAAGAGTTTATATCAAAAAAAGTACCGAAAACAACATGGATTGTTTGTTGCAGAAGGTAAAAAAGTGATTAAAGAGTTACTTGTAGCTGATCTTAAGCTTCATTCTCTCTTTACATTAGAAGTCGGAATCTTTGATGTTTCTAAGACCATAGAGTATGGTGTTACAGAGGAGGAGTTAAAACAGATTAGTTTTTTAACTACTCCGCAAGTTGCATTGGCAGTATTTCATATCCCTGAAGTGAAAAAAACAAATTCAAGCGGTTTGATTTTGGCATTAGATGATGTTAGAGATCCAGGTAATTTAGGAACTATAATTCGTCTTTGCGACTGGTTTGGGATTCAGGATTTGATATGCTCTTTGCAAACGGTAGATTGTTATAACCCAAAAGTAATACAAGCAACAATGGGTTCTATTACCAGAGTAAATATTAGCTATGTGAATTTGAAGAAGTTTTTGATTTCTGAAATACCTAATTTTAGAATTTTTGGCACTTTTATGAATGGAAATTCTATCTATCAAGAGAAATTACCCGAAGAAGCTATTGTTGTAATGGGTAATGAAGCAAATGGAATTTCAGAAGATATTCAGAATCTTATTAAAAATAGGATTACGATACCGCAATTTGGATCATATCAAAAAACAGAAAGCCTTAATGTTGCTACAGCAACAGCTATTGTGCTTAGCGAATTTAGGAGATCATAACTAAGTAAGATTATTGAAATGTGAAATTTATAAAAATCCCTCTTGTCGACATTTTGTCAATAGTTGAAGTATAGGGACTATTAGGGTCATTATCTTTTACCAACTCATCAGACATAGCAAATACTCCTCTTATAGATGGAGTAAATTTGAAATAGTATAAATACATATCTACACCAAAACCAATTTCATAATAATTAGTATTGGTTTTCATTCTAAATTGTCCTACACTATTATCATCAGGATTATCTTCGTTACTAGATAAGTTTATAGAAGTAGAAACACCTCCTACAATAAAAGGTTTAATATTATTGATTCTTTTGGTAGATATTTTTAGCAATAACGGTACATGAACGTATGTTGATTTAACCTCTCTGTCAGATTCAAAATCTGAAGTAAATTGAGGGTCAGAGAACCTTAGACTTCTTGTATTAAAAGTAACCAGAGGTTCTAATCTAAGATCAAAATAATCATTTAGTCTTAGATTCCCTAAAAGACCAACACTAAAACCAACAGATTGATCATGTATGATATCGGTATCTGGTGCATCTGCTGTATAATCAAAATTAAAATCGTAAAGATTAAACCCAAGAATATAACCATAACTAAACCTTGGTTTATCAAAATTTTGAAGATTTTGTACCTTTTCTTTAGAAAATAACTGTGCACTCATATTTTGAGTACATGTTAAAACAACTATTAAGATAAATATTCTTTTCATCTAAATTAAAATTAACCTTTTAATGGTTTAAAACCCTATATTCATTTTGTGGCTGTATAAATTGTAGCAACACCAAAAGTTTGGGGATTATCTTTGACTTCTATAAACCCGATTTTTCTCAAAATATTGTTGAAGGCTTCACCATATGGAAAAGCTGCAGCACTTTCACTTAGATAAGAATAGGCAGATTTATCCTTTGAGAATAGCTTGCCAACAAGAGGTAATATGGTTGTCGAATAAAACTTGTATCCCTGTTTATACGGCGTTTTCGTGGGTATAGAAGTTTCTAAAATCACAAAAACACCTCCTGGTTTAAGAACTCTAAAAATCTCTGAAAGCCCTTTTTCTAAATTCTCAAAATTTCGCACCCCAAAAGCTACAGTTATCGCATCAAAATAATTTTCATCATAAGGTAGATTTTCACTATCTCCTTGTACCATATTAATAATGGGGTTTAATTTTTTTAAGGCAACCTTTTGTCTTCCAACCTCCAACATTCCCATAGAAATATCAAGACCAATGATTTCTGATGCACCTGTTTTAGAAAGGTTAATTGCCAAATCCCCCGTTCCTGTAGCAACGTCGAGAATTCTTGTAGGGTTTATTTTATTAACGAGGTGAACTACTTTTTTACGCCATTTTATATCAATACCAAAAGAAATAACACGATTTAGCCCATCATAGCCTTCTGAGATGGTGTCAAACATCTCTGCAACCTGTTCTTTTTTAGATCTGGTTTTGTCTTTATATGGAGTTATTTTTTCTGGCATTTAAAAAAATTTAGGCAAATATACATTTTTGATATTGAACTGATCCTGAGTTTTGTTGTTTAAGCCAAAAAATGTGATATTGTCCTTTAATACAGGTCTTATGTAGTATATAATTTCAGTTATAAGAGGGTAAAAGATAAAGTACTAGGATTGTAGAAATTGAAGTTGAAGATTATCAAATTTTATCAGTTAGTCAATTTACATTATCTTTGTACGCTTTTTATATTCTTAGATATTATTTTTAAGTATGGTATTTAGTCTTATAAGTTTGATTTTATCTTTAGATGGAAAACAATAAACAAAACCAATGAAAATCATAATTGCTGGAGCTGGTGAGGTCGGATTTCATTTGGCAAAACTACTTTCGTTTGAGTCTCAGGATATTACTCTTATAGATACAGATAAGGAGTGTCTTAATTATGCAGACACGCACCTCGATATAAGAGTTATTAAAGGAGATTCTACTTCAATTGCTATATTAAAAGAAGCAAGAGTAGATAATGTAGATATGGTAATTAGCGTTACCTCTAGTGAAACAACTAATATTACAATATGTGTATTAGCAAAACAGCTTGGAGCTAAACGTACTATAGCACGAATTTCGAATACAGAATTTATAGAAAACAAAGAAGAAGTTGGATTCATTAAGTTTGGTATTGATGAATTGATATCTCCAGAGGCTTTGGCAGCTAGTGAAATCGAATTACTACTTAACCAATCTGCATTTCATGGTAGTTATGAGTTTGAGAACGGTGCATTGACTATGGTAGGAACTACCTTATCTAAAGAAGCATTATTTGTTGGTAAAACAGTAAGAGAAGCAGCAGAGGTATTCCCAGAATTACATTTTATGCCTATTGCAATTCAGCGATCAGGAACTCAATATACACTAATCCCAAGAGGAGATACTACATTTAAAGAAGGAGATCAAGTGTATTTTGTAACTTCTAAAGGTGGGGTAGAAGAGTTGTATAAGTTAATAGGGAAAGTTAAAGAGCAAATCAAAAATGTAATGATTCTAGGGGGCAGTAAGATTGGTTATAAAACTTCTCGTGACCTTTGTGATCATAAATTTAGAGTAAAGCTTATTGAAAAAGACAGAGAAAAGTCCTTTGACCTTGCAGATGAGCTACCAGGCGCTTTGATAATTAATGGTGATGGGCGAAATGTAGAACTATTACAAGAAGAAGGAATAGATGCAATGGATGCCTTTATAGCTGTGACTGGTAATTCTGAAACTAATATAATGTCTTGTCTAGTTGCTAAATCTAAGGGAGTGAGAAAAACTATTGCATTAGTAGAAAATATGGATTATTTTCAATTATCTCACTCTATAGGTATAGATACTTTAATTAATAAGAAACTTTTAGCGGCTAATAATATTTTTAGATTTATTAGAAAAGGAGAAGTTGTAGCAATGACCAAACTTAATAATATGAATGCTGAGTTGCTAGAGTTTATTGTTAAACCTTCTTCAGAAGTAAGTGATAATTTAATTAAAGATTTAGATTTCCCTCGTTCTGCTATAATCGCAGGTGTTATTAGAAATGAAAAAGGAATGATCCCACTAGGGGATTTTTATATCCAGGCTGGAGATCGGGTAGTGGTATGCTGTTTACCAAAATCTATTAAAAAAATAGAAAAGCTTTTCCTTTAAGATGTATAGATTAAACTATAAGATTATCTCACATATCATGGGGCTATTATTACTCTGTAATGGAGGCTTTATGCTAATTGCTACAGGTATCAGTTTTATCTATAAAGATGGAGTTACTTTAGAAATCATGATGGCATCATTAGCCACAATGTTTATTGGGATTATCTTAATGTTTTTAACAAGAGAGCATCAAAAAGAAATCAATAAACGCGAAGGATACATTGTCGTAACTTTTGGTTGGATATTTATGTCACTTAGCGGAACTTTACCTTACTTATTCTCTGGAGCAATACCATCTTTTACCAATGCTTTTTTTGAAACCATGTCTGGGTATACCACTACTGGAGCATCCATTCTTAATGAAATAGAAATCATCCCTAAAGGAATTTTGTTTTGGCGTAGTTTAACACATTGGATTGGAGGCATGGGGATTATTGTTTTGGCCATCGCTATTTTACCATTGTTAGGAATAGGAGGGATGCAACTGTTTGCTGCAGAAGCACCTGGTCCCAGTGCAGATAAATTGCATCCCAGAATTACAGATACTGCAAAACGATTATGGTTAATCTATTTTGGATATACTGTTGTTGAAACAATTCTTTTAAAACTTGCAGGAATGAATTTCTTCGATGCTATAAACCATGCATTAAGTACATTATCTACAGGAGGATTTTCTACTAAAAATGCAAGTGTTGCCTATTGGAACGATCAGCCGTTAATACAATATATCATCATGCTGTTTATGTTTTTGGCAGGGATGAATTTTGTGCTCAGTTATTTTGGATTTAAAGGTAAGGTACAGAAAATTATAAAAGATGAAGAGTTTAAATTTTATGCCCTTTCTGTTATTATATTTACAGTAATAGCCACTCTTGTAATATATAGTAAAGCAGATATGTCTATTTCCTCAATTGATCATCCTATGGTATGGGGAGAAGCAGAAAGTGCTTTTCGTCATGCATTATTTCAAGTACTTGCAGTAATTACAACTACGGGTTTTGTAAGTGCTGATTTTACAATGTGGACACCCTTTTTAACTGTTTTTTTCTTCGGAATCATGTTTTTGGGAGGTTCTGCTGGGTCTACTTCGGGAGGTATAAAAGTAGTAAGACACTTAATCACTATTCGAAATGGAATTTTAGAATTTAAAAGAACATTACATCCTAGAGCTATACTACCTGTGAGATATAATAAAAAATCAGTTTCTAAGGAAATTGTATTTAATATACTGGCATTTTTTATATTATATATGCTTGCCTTTATTATTGGTTCTGTGGTATTAGGTGCATTAGGATTAGATTTTGAAACTGCAGTTGGAGGAGCAGCTTCTTCTTTAGGAAATGTTGGTCCTGCTTTTGGGAAACTAAGTCCAGTAAATAATTTTAATGTGCTTCCTGATTTTGGAAAATGGTGGTGCTGCTTCCTTATGTTAATAGGAAGATTAGAACTCTTTACAGTATTGATACTGCTTACTCCGTTTTTTTGGCGAAATAGATAATTTAAATTACTGCATTTGCCATTCCCATGTTGCTGAAGAATTTGGAACTACAGACCATAATTCTGTGACTTTTTTAATAGTATCTTTTACAGTCCCTTTTATACTTTTCAGCTCTCTATCTTCAATAAGAAAAATATCTAATATGGATTCATAATACCTAATATAGTTAACACTAAATTCTATTCCTGGTTCGATGTCTAAAATTTCATCATCTGTGTGAGTTATGCCAAAATTCTCTTTAAAAATATCAAGGATATTTTTTTTGACGATACGTTCTTTTTCTAGAATATTCATAAAAATTGGTTTTAAGTTGGTGTTTGGTTATACTTTTTTTAAGGTTAAACAGTATTTAAAAATGTGGTAGAAAATAGATAACTCTAATTTCGCTTTTTTAGTATTAAGGTGTGTTTTTAAAGCCATAAAATAAAGTTAAATTATGTTAATGTTAACTAAAAAAACAAGCCATTGGCTTGTTTTTAGATACTATCAACTTATTATAATAAAACTATGATTGTTATTAAATTAGCTCACAACTTCTTTTATTCTTTTAATAGCTTTTTTGATTTCTTTTGT
>CAKMZM010000025.1:20544-29647 GCA_929200365.1 uncultured Flavobacteriaceae bacterium
TAAATTAGCTCACAACTTCTTTTATTCTTTTAATAGCTTTTTTGATTTCTTTTGTGCTAGCAGCATATGATATTCTAATACAATTGCTATTTCCGAAAGCAGTACCTGTCACTGTAGCAACATTGGCTTTTTCTAATAAAAACATTGAAAAATCAGTAGCATTTTTAATAGACTGTCCTTGTAATGTTTTGCCAAAGTAATACGAGATGTCAGGAAAAACATAAAAAGCTCCTTCTGGTAGATTACATTCAAATCCAGGAATCTCAGATAATAAATCAAGTATTAGTTTTCTTCGCTCTTTAAACTCATCAATCATATATTGAATTTTGCTAACAGGAGCTTCAAGAGCTGTAATTACAGCACGTTGAGCAATGCAATTAGCTCCACTGGTCACCTGACCTTGCATTTTATTACATGCGCGGGCAATTGAGGTTGGAGCTCCTATATATCCTATTCGCCATCCAGTCATAGCAAAAGCTTTAGCAACTCCATTAACAGTCACTGTTCGGTTATACATATCTTCAAATTGAGCCATAGAAGCATGACCACCAATATAATTGATATGTTCATAAATTTCATCACTCACTACAATAATATCAGGATGTTTTTGTAATACATCTGCCAGTGCCCTTAATTCTTCTTTGCTGTAAATAGATCCACTGGGGTTGCAGGGAGAGCTATACCACAGCATTTTGGTTTTGGGTGTAATTGCTTTTTCGAGTTGTTTGGCAGTCATTTTAAAATCTGTGTCAATAGAAGTTTTTACTTCTACAGGAACTCCTCCAGAAAGTTTTACAATATCACTATAACTTACCCAATATGGGCATGGTAAAATTATTTCATCTCCTGGATTGATGCATGCTTGAGCAACATTATAAAGAGATTGTTTTGCTCCTGTAGATACAACAATTTGAGATGGATCATAAGTAAGACTATTATCACGTTTAAATTTAGTAATGATTGCATCTTTTAATGTTACATACCCATCAACAGGGGTATATGAATTGTAGTTGTCATTAATAGCTTGTATCGCAGCTTCTTTAATGAAATCTGGAGTGTTAAAATCGGGTTCTCCAAGACTAAGACCGATAATATCTTTTCCTTCAGCTTTTAGTTCACGAGCTTTTGCAGCCATTGCTAATGTAGCTGATGCTTTAAGTGCATTAATTTTGTCTGATAATTGTATGCTCATTTCTGATAAATATAAAAACTATGATTGTATGGCAGGCTTCATTCCCATTTCTCTAAGGTGTTTAAAATGGGCAATTATGGCTTTACGTGTTGTTTTGTATTCATTGTAGGGTAAATTAAATTCTAAAGCTGTTTGCTTTACAATTTTAGAGATTTTGGTATAATGAATATGGCTTATTTGAGGAAAAATATGATGCTCTACCTGATGATTTAAACCACCAGTAAACCAATTGACCAATTTATTTTTTGTTGAAAAATTTACTGTAGTAAACAACTGATGTACAGCCCAGCTATTTTTTATAGTTCCTGTGTTATCTGGCACTGGCATTTGTGCTTCTTCTACCATATGCGCTAACTGAAATACTATACTTAATATTAACCCTGCAACATAGTGCATTATAAAAAATCCAATTAAAATCTTCCACCATGCGATAGACATAATAATCATAGGAATTACAACCCAGATCAAAAGATAAATGATTTTAGTTATTACTACTGTACTCCATTGTTTTAATGGACTAGGTAACTTACCATAAGAAAGCTTACGGGCAAGATAGTTTTTAGTTTGTTTAAAATCGGTGGTCAATGCCCAGTTAAAAGTTAATAAACCATAAAGAAATATAGAGTAATAATGCTGAAACTTATGAAAACGTCTCCATTTTGAATGTTTTGTAAAACGAATCACCCGACCAGCATCCATATCTTCATCATGACCATGAATATTTGTATACGTATGGTGTAAAACGTTATGTTGTACCTGCCAGTTATATACATTACCTGCCAGAATATACATACTGCTTCCCATAAGCTTATTGATCCATTTTTTGGAAGAATATGAGCCATGATTGCCATCATGCATCACATTCATACCCACGCCAGCCATTCCTACTCCCATTACTACAGTAAGTAGTAGCATCCACCATTGCGAAATATTAAGGGTAAGAATTAAAAAATAAGGAGTGAAAAAAAGAGAGAACATAACAATTGTTTTTAAGTGTAATTGCCAGTTTCCTGTTCGCTTAATATTATTGTCTTTAAAATATTGATTTACGCGTTTGTTCAGTGTTTTAAAAAATTTAGCAGAATCTTCTCTGTTAAAACGTATATTTGGTGCAGTCATAAGCATTGAGGTTTATGATCAAACGATATTTGTCATATATAATTGGGTAAAGTTAGGTATTTAATTTTTTTAAATCACTTCAGTTTCTAAAAAGAAGTAAAAAATCACATCTTAACGTGTATTTTTGTGCTTTAATTACTATTTATGGATATTCTACTAAAATACTTTCAGAACCTAACAGAAGAGCAAAAATTACAGTTTTCAAAACTGGGAGATGTATATACAGAATGGAATGCTAAAATTAATGTAATCTCTCGTAAAGATATAGAATCCTTGTATGAACGGCATGTTTTACATTCTTTGGGGATCGCCAGAATTTTAGAATTCAAACCAGGTACACAAGTGTTGGATGTAGGAACGGGAGGAGGGTTCCCTGGGATTCCGTTGGCTATTCTATTTCCCGAAACCCAGTTTTATCTGGTTGATGTTATTGCCAAAAAGATTAGAGTGGTCAATGAAGTGGCAAAAGCATTAGATCTAAATAATGTTAAGGCAGAACAGCGAAGAGTAGGTACATTTGACGCTCGTTTTGATTTTATAGTAAGTCGTGCAGTAACCAATATGCCTGATTTTGTAAAGTGGGTACGAAAAAATATTACAAAAAAAAATGAACACGAATTACAAAATGGGATTTTATACCTTAAAGGGGGTGATTTGACAGAAGAACTAGCTTTATTTCCTAAAGCAATACAATACAACCTTTCTGATTATTTTGAAGAGGATTTTTTTGAAACGAAAAAAGTGGTGTACCTTCCTCTAAAATATAAAGTATAAAGAAAAAGGAGCTTTAAACGGATCAAAAACTCCTTTTTTGACAATTGTTTTAACTATTTGTTCTATAGACATAGCTTTAGGAATGGTATAAAAATAAATTCCTGATAAGTCAGTATGAACTTCCTCACTTATTTGTATACTTGGGGTCTGGTATTAGTACTGGTAGAGAAGATGAAAAAATATTGAAGTAAAAAAGAGTGTTTGATTTATAAACGCTCTTTTGTAAATTAAAATCATATAGATTCATTTTTTTAAAGAAAAAGGTAATATACTACAAAAACAAGATATCTCAATCAAGGAGATATCTAAAACAATACCATATCATAAAAAGATAATGTAAAATAGATGTCTTAATTTATATCTTTTAGATTAACCCGCATTTCAATAAGATGCTTCTTAAAACCAACTTTTTCATAAGCTCGTATAGCCCTTGGGTTTTGATCATAAACCGTAAGGCGTATTTCTTCTAAATCTTTACTTGCAAACCAATCACATAGATATTTTATGATTTCCTGGCTAAGACCTTTTCCTCGATGTTGATCTTTTACATACATAAAACCGATATAGCCCAATTGTTTTTGTTTGAAGAAGTTTTTTCGGTCACGTATTTGACCATAGCCACTCCCAACAATTTCTCCTTCAATCTCAGCAACAACAACCTCGGTGTGATCAGATAAGATATAATCCTTAATACTATAATAGCTTATTTTTTTATCCTGTATCAATGTAGAATCCATTGGGCGTTCTGCTTCAATGATTTTTTGTTCAAAATCCAGAAGAATAGGTAGATCTTCTATTGTAGCAGGTCTTATAGTCATATTATATTGCGATATTTTTTTTATTTAGAGGAAGAAAAGATACATGTATTATTTAAATCTACCAATTTGTAGTTTTTGAGAGTGGTCTATAATCTTTGGTCCAATTTTTTTTGTCCTATTTTGGCAATCCAATAAGGTAATTTTGAAAGTTGTTCAAGCTTTTGATTGCGAACTCTGGTTTAACTTATAGCGGTTAATCATATTATTGAAAATGTAGTAGTTACAATATTCCAATCCTCATTTTTTAAGAAATTTACTAATACAACATGTTTAAACAAAAAAAAGCGCCATTTGGCGCTTTTTATATATATAATTTATTGAGATTATTCTCCTAAAAATGGATATCTGTAATCTGCTGGAGAAACAAACGTTTCCTTGATCATGCGTGGTGATACCCAACGTAATAAGTTGAGATACGAACCAGCTTTATCATTTGTTCCCGAAGCTCTTGCTCCCCCAAAAGGTTGTTGTCCTACAACTGCTCCTGTGCATTTATCATTAATATAGAAATTACCCGCACAATTTTGTAATGTTTTGGTAGCCTCTGCCGCAGCATAACGATTAGTAGAGAAAATGGCTCCAGTTAATGCATATTCACTGGTTTCGTCAACTAATTTTAGTGTATCACTCCATTGGTTGTCTTCATACACAAATATTGTGATTACAGGACCAAATAATTCTGTACACATGGTAGTATATTTTGGATCTTTAGAAAGGATAACAGTTGGCTCGATAAAATACCCTTTGGATTTGTCGTAATTACCACCAGCTATAATTTCTACATCAGCATCATTTTTGGCTTGATCTATATATTTAGTTACTTTATCAAATGATCCTTCGTGGATTACTGCAGTGATAAAATTACTCATATCTTCTGGGGATCCCATTTTAAAAGATTTTACATCTTCTTTTAGATATTTTTCTACATCTGCCCACAAACTTTTTGGGATATAAGCTCTGGATGCAGCACTACATTTTTGTCCCTGAAACTCAAATGCTCCACGAGAAATACCAGTAGCAACTTGTTTTGCATTAGCACTAGGGTGAGCCATAATAAAATCTTTACCACCAGTTTCTCCTACAATTCTTGGGTAAGTTTTATAATTGTGAATATTAGCTCCAATTTTTGCCCAAATATCTTTAAATACATGAGTACTTCCTGTAAAATGAACTCCTGCAAAATCGGGACTTGCCAGAATAGTATCTGTGATCATTACAGGATCTCCATATACTACATTGATTACACCATCTGGTACCCCTGCTTCTTTAAAGATATCTACTATAATTTTAGCAGAAAAAATTTGACTATCACTAGGTTTCCATACTACAGTGTTTCCCATTAGAGCAGCACTGGCAGGTAGATTCCCTGCAATTGCTGTGAAGTTAAAAGGAGTAATAGCATATACAAAACCTTCTAGAGGGCGATATTCTAATCGATTCCATGCAGCAGATGTAGAATCTGGCTGATCTTCATAGATTTGAGTCATATACTCTACATTAAAGCGTAAGAAGTCGATAAACTCACATGCTGCATCAATTTCTGCCTGAAATATATTCTTAGATTGTGCTAGCATAGTAGCTGCATTAATTTTCGATCGATATGGTCCAGCAATAAGCTCTGCGGCTCTTAAAAATACAGCAGCACGTTGTTCCCATGCTAGATCAGCCCATTGTTTTCTAGCTTCAAGTGCAGTATCAATCGCTTTTTGAATATGTTGTTTTTCTGCTCTATGATAAGTTCCTAGAATATGTTGATGGTCATGCGGAGGAGACATTGTTCCTGTATCACCTGTTCTAATCTCTTCACCATTGATATATAATGGTACGTCTATCGTAGTATTGTACAGTTCGGCGTATGTAGCCAAAACTTCCTCTCTTTCAGGTGTTCCTGGAGCATATGACTTTATAGGCTCATTAATGGCAGTAGGAACTTGAAAAAAACCTTTTCCCATGATGTAATGTGTTTATTAAATTAGTAAGATATTTTTGTCTAAAGAATTCGTCATTTAGGAAAGCAAAGATAGAAAATTATATAGGCTAAAATCTATAAAATGCTTGAAATCATACTTTTTTTAACTGCGCTTTATTGTTGTATGAATCCTTTTGCAATACATGTTATTTTAAAATAGTCAGGAAATACCAAACAAAAAGATGCTTCTCTATTTGGTAATATAAAGATATGGAATGTGTGATTTTTTTTTGTAAGTTGTAAAATATTTACCCGACCTATAATTTATGTGTACAGTTACTTTAATCCCAACTCCAGAAAATAATTTTATATTAACCTCTAATCGTGATGAAGCTATAAATCGAAAAACCCTTCTTCCTGAATTTTATCAGGTAAATAAAACCAGAATGTTGTTTCCTAAAGATGCGGTGGCTGGAGGTACTTGGATTGGTATCAGTGATAAAAACACTATGATTTGTTTGCTTAATGGAGGGTTTGAAATTCATAAAAGATCAGCTTCATACAGACAAAGCAGAGGGGTAGTTGTAAGAGATTTATTAGAAGCTGATAATTTAGAAAAAGCAATTCTGGCATATGATTATAAAGGAGTTGAGCCTTTTACAATTGTAGCTGCAAACTGGAAATCAGATCTTTTGCTTTTTGAATTGGTTTGGGATGGACAACAAAAACATTTTAAGAGATTAGAAAAAGAAACTCATATATGGTCATCTTCTACTTTATATACTAAGAATATGAAAGCAATACGAAAAGAGTGGTTTACTACTTATGAAACTCAGAATATACTAACTCCAAATACACTTTTGGATTTTCATAAAAATGCAGGAGTAGGAGATAAAGATATTGATTTACAAATAGATCGAGGGCTTCTGAAAACCAGAAGTATTACACAGATAGTAAAGAATGAAGAAGAACTTTTTATGCGATACGAAAATCTGCAAAATAAAGAAGTGAGCACTGTCGTTTTTGAAGCTATAACAGCTTAAAAAGACTATCTAAATTGATGAGAATTGAATTATACAGGTAAAATAATTTCACTTGCTTATCCTGATACATTTGTGAAACACTCAGATGAACCTTCAACCAAAGTACTCTTGGCACTGGGGTTAGGAAAACACAGTTATATTAAAGCTGGGCACGCTGCTTTTGTTCTTATTGAAAATAAAACAGGTCAGGCTGAATATTATGATTTTGGAAGATATATTACTCCGCAAGGATATGGTAGAGTAAGAAGCGCAGTTACCGATGTAGAGTTAAATATCCCATTCAAAGCTATTATAACGCCTGATAAAAAATTAGGTAATGTAGAAGAGTTTTTACTTTGGCTAGAAAAAAACCCTAATAAAACGCATGGTGATGGGCGATTAGTAGCTTCTGTATGCGATTATATTTATTATGAAAATGCAAAGAATTTTGTAGTATCCGTTCAAGAAAAAGGAAATATTCCTTACAAAGCTTTTGGAAAGGAAGGAAGCAATTGCTCTCGAATTGTAACAGATACGATTTTGGCAAGTACAGATTATGCTAAAATCAGAATACCATTATTGCGTAATAAACTTTTTACACCTAGTCCCTTGGGAAATGTAAAAAAAGGAGCTGTAGGCAACCCAATTTATCAAGTAGAGCAAGGAAAACTGAATACCTATTCAGGGTCTATTTTTAAAGAAAATCTTACAAATTATTTTGATAAAAATATCCCAGAAACTAAATCTAATCATATTATAAACCCAAAGGGGTTTTTGAAAAATGCTCACTTTCTTTCGGGTATTGGAAGTAGTGCATATTTTACATTGAACAAATCTTTAGAAAAAGATATATTCAAGATTAGTAGGTATACCGAGTATGGTGAAGAAGATTTTAAAGGGCTATTTGTAGTAGTAGACAGTTTTGATATCACAAAGAATTATTATTTTGTATATGATTCTAATTGTAAGTATTGCCATGTAGAACAAAACGGAAAGAAAATCAGGTTTGAATTGGTGAAGAGAATTTATTAGTTAAGAGCAAAAGGTGTGCTTAACTTAAAATCAGGGATCATCACCTGAAATTTTCGGGTAGATGTAAAATTAACCATGTTATAATGCCCTTTCATTGCACCAAAAGGGGAACTAAGTAAGCAACCACTATTATAAGTATGTGATTCACCAGGTTTTAAAACTGGCTTTTTGCCAATTATACCTTCACCTTCTACAATTTCAGTATTATTTAAGGCATCCTTGATCTCCCAGAAACGAGAAGTGAGTTGTACAGAATCTTTACTTTGATTTTCTATAGTAATTTGATAACCAAAGGCAAAGTGAATCTTATAGTTCTTATAGAACGTACCTTCAAAAGTGGTATCCACCGAAATTTTTATCCCTCTGGTAATTTGCTGTACCATATTAAATTATTAACACAGATTCTATTATTGTTAATACAAAATTGATTCTTGCTAAGATAAAAAATAATACATTCACCAGTAGAAATTTAACAATAGTTTTATTTCATTGTTGATTATGATACCATTTTCAATTTAAATTTACTCAATAAAAATGCTACTTTTCTTACGAGTAAATTTAAATCAGAACTGGTATAAAATATAGTATAACTTTTATCTGTATGATAAATAGGCTGAATTCTATCATATTTAATTTGACTCTTAGCCATAGAATTCAGCCTATTTCAATATTTGGTTTGATTTGTTTTATCTATCTATTTTAAAATAAACTTTTTAGTTAGAGTTTTAGTATTTGATGTAATTGAAACAAAGTATGTTCCAGAAGGTAAATTGTTTAGATCGATTTTATTTTTAGATAGTTTGCCTTTTTTCACTAGTTGCCCTATTTTATTAACGATTTTATAAGCCGACCCTTTAAAATTATTCATTTGAATTATGATGAAGTTTTTTGCAGGGGTAGGATATATATATAAATTAACGTTACTTACATCAGTTTTTGCGTTTATATTTAAAGCTGTCAGGTTTGTTGGAGCAGAAGAAATTTGAGTATCTGGATTACCACTGGTATCACTAATAACAACGGTGTAATCTTCTACTTCACCATAATTAAATGACTCACAAGGAGTAGGCAGCGCATTATATTTCATAGAAACTCTCATTCTTGTTTTTCCGTTTGCCGCACTAGCAGGTACTATAAAGTTTCCGCTTACAGGGGTTGTTTGAGATGCAGCATTCGTCCAGATTTGTTCACCTGTATCTGCAAAATCACCATCCTGGTTATAATCAATCCATACACT
>CAKMZM010000026.1:0-15281 GCA_929200365.1 uncultured Flavobacteriaceae bacterium
TGAGGTGTGGTATGCTAAAAAACTTCCGAAAAAAATTAATACTACACTAATTGTTATCATTCTATTTTTATAAACCAAACCACTATAAATAAAGTATTTAGAGTGGTTTGTATTAAAATATTTTAAAATTTATATGTCAAATTAGCCAAAAATGCTCTAGGTGCTTGGGCATTCACAGTACCCCAACCTCTGTAATATGTTTCATCTGTAAAATTATTAACTTTTATACCTACTCTATAGTTGTTGGCATCATAATATAAACTAGCATTAAATACGGTATAGCCTGGTAATGTAAATTCACCAGATATGGCATTATTAAGTGCTAAGTGTTCTGAAGCTCCATTAAAACCTATTCCAACACCAAAATTATTCAAAAAGTTTTCTACAGAAAATTTATAATCTGCCCAAAAGTTATAAGTAGATTCAGGCCCTGCTTCTTCAGGTCTTCTATCTTTTATTGATACAATATCTGCTTGTGCAATTTTACTATACGTATCAGTAAGCTTACTATCGTTATATGCATATGATGCTCGAAGACTTAATCCGCTTATAGGGCTAGAATTTACTTCAAATTCAATTCCTTTGCTAACCGTTTTTTCTATATCAATTGTTTGTGGAAGTAAAGGAATCCGAGGATCAGATATTGCTCTATCTTTAACAATAATATAGTAGTAACTAACCCCTAGGTTTAGTTTACCATTGAATAAGTTGGTTTTTACTCCTCCCTCAAATTGGTTAGCCTTTTGGGGTTGTAAAGTTGTTATTGTTCCATCTCCATTAATTATTGGATCTACATTAATAAAACCTGTTTGATAATTTCCGAATAATGATAGTTTATTTAAAATAGGTTGATAAACAATTCCTGCATTAGGCGAAAATGTAGTTTTTGTATAATTGTCTTCGGCTATATTTTTATTACCTTCTTGGTCAAAATAATCCAAACGTAATCCAACATTCACCGTAAGATTAGGTTTAATATTTATTACATTCGAAATATAGGTTGCAAATATTTGTGAACTTGTTTCAAGATTTCTTACTGGTACTTGACCAAAAATTGCATCTAATTGTGCTCTTGTTGGCGAATAACCTGCATTGGGTGTGATTGTAGTCTGAGCTACATTTCCTCGGGCATCAATAAAAGCATCGAAATAAGGTAATGCACTATAACTTGTATTTAATTGTTGTCCTACTCCTTGTAATGTTGGTATAAGTGCATCAGGAATTGGTGGCGACGGAGGGTTACTTAAGAAACCTAACAATTGAGGGAAGTTGGATGTAGAGGTTATAACTGGATTTCCAATTCTGTTTTTAGAATGTTGAGATTTGTTTAAGTAATCTAAACCAATTACTACTCTATTTCTCAGTTCTCCAATTTTAAAATCACCAATAAAATTTTGTTGAATATTAAAATTAGTAGCATTAGCATCTCTTTTATCAAAAATTCGTGTAAAAAGATCTCTTTGTAACAACTCATTAGCCTCTACCAGCATTGGATTTATAAATGGACTTACAATAGGTCCTAAATCTGGATTGTTAGCTAAATCTGACAACTGAAGAATTGCTACAGCTCCTCCATCAATATTATATTGATAATATCCTTTTGCTTCAGAAAAATTACTTGCAATAACCGTTTGCGATGTCCATTTATCAGAAATCTTATAATCTGCAATAGCTCTGGCATTAAGGATTGGACTTGTTAAAAAGACATCATCTGATGTAAATGATTTTTTAGGATCTACTCCTAATTGTTCTACATTTCTAGAAACCATGGGTAATCCTCTCCTCAAAAATAACATAGATGGGTTGGTTTGCCTGGTTCTTGAATATTCTAAACCTAAAGATAGATTTAAACGATTATTTACTCTATACGATATAGATGGTGCTACAAAGAAAGTCTCTCTAAAACCAGCATCCTGAAAGCTATCCTGAGTTAAATACGAAGTGTTAATTCTAAAAAATAATTTTTCACTTCTTCCTATAGGGGTATTTACATCTACAGAACCCCGATGTGTATTAAAATTTCCCCCAGTATAACTAACTGTACCTCCAAAACCTTGATAAGGTTTTTTGGTTACTACATTAATCAAACCACCAAGTGAAGTTTCTGTACTTCCAAACAAGGTTGCAGAAGGCCCTTTGATCACCTCTATACGTTCAATATATGATGGGTCGATCGCACTAAATGTAAACCCAGGAAGACCATCTACTAATTTAGGTTGTGTAGCAAAACCTCTTGTAGCAAACCAACCTGTACCATTACCAGGAGCACGACCTGTTGCCTCCCATAATTTACTAACACCAGTAGCGTTACTTAATGCATCATCAAGATTCGTAACTATTTCCGATTCTAATAACTCTGAAGTAATAGTAGAATATACATGTGAGTTTTCAATATCTTTTAAGGGTAGTTTAGCAACATAAGCTGTTTCTTTACGAGAAAATTTATTATTTCTGGCATATAATACAACTTCTCGTAATAATTCATTTCCTTCGTATAGGATAATGGCACCAAATTGTTTGGTTTCATTATTAGATATTGTAAAAGGGATTTCTTTTGTCTTAAATCCTAAATAGGATACAACAAGAATATGGTTACCATCTGCAATGTTTGTTATTTCAAAAACTCCGTTTTTATCAGATTCCACTCCTTGAGTTGAGTTTTTAATAAAAATATTAACTCCTGATACTACTCTTTGAGTGTTATCTATAGTAGTACCTTTTATACTTCCATTTTGTGAAAAAGAAAAAGAGGTTGATAATAGCAAAGCTAAAATGATAAATAATTGATTTTTCATTTATTATTAAATAATTAATTAGGGTTAAAAAATTATACTTATTTAGAATAAATAAATATAATTTCATGTCGCAAATCTATTAAGAATGGTTATAAATAAAAACATTATATAATGTTTTTTTAAAATATTTTACTGGTATCAAGTAAAAAACATACTGTAAAATTAGAATAACTAGTAGTATATAATCTCATGGTTTATTTCAAAATTAAATCTAACAACCTTATAAAACGCTTTATTCTAGTGAGTTAAACTTATTTTACTTAATCATTATAAGTAGAATCTTTCTTTTATGAGTACTCTAAAAGTCATACATTTATACAAACTTTTAATCCTTATCCCTAAAATGAGTAAAGCCAGTATTTTCCTTTTTATTATAATGATAAGTTGTATCGATGTTTATACTCAAAATCATAAGTCATCTGATCAAATCAAGGAAAACGATACGATTTCTTCTGCCGAAAAAAAAGCTCGTCTATATTACCAACTTGCAGATAATAGTTATCTGGAGAAAAAATTTGATATGTATGAAAAATACATTGATTCTACATTACATATCGCTCAAAAATTTGGTTTCACTTATATCGAAATTGTAACTCTCAACAGTAAAGGAATCTATTTAAAGAACAAAGGAGAATATGAAGAAGCCTTGGTGATTTATCACAAAATTTTCGGGAAAATCAAATTGAGGCCAGATGATACTAAAACCAAAATTGCAGTATTGGTAAACATAGGAAACCTATATCATGATATCAAATCTTATGATAAATCTATTGTGACCATGAATAATGTTTTACAACTAGTCAAACTCCATGAAGGGGTAGAAAGTGCAGAACACGCAGCATATATTTCTTTATCCGAGAATTATGCAAAATTAGAAGATGAAGATAATGAGTTACAGTATTTAATCAAAGCATTAAACTTATCAAAGGTTACAGATAATCTTGCTTTACAATTTTTTTCGCTTAACAATGTATGTGACTTCTATAAAAGAAAAAAAGAATATGTAAAAGTGTTACAAATAGCAGAAGGCATTCTCTCTGATCCTAAAAGCAATATAGATGTTTCAAGTACTACAAGCGTTTCAAATTCAGTTAACATTTTGAAACATAAAGCTTCAATACTAACACAATTGGGGGTTTCTTATTTAAAAACTAAGGACATTAAAAAGGCTATCGAACGTTTAAATGAAGCTAAAGAAATTGCAATGTCCAATAATTTTAAAAAAATAGAAATGGATTGCCATTTCTATCTTTCTGAAGCTTATAATCAACAAGGAGATGTTAAAAAAGCAAATACAGAAAATAAGTTGTTTATAACACTAAAAAATAGTATCTCAGATCAACAATTGGGTGCTTCCAAAGAATATCTCACCAAAGATATTAGCATTCAAAAAAAAATTATTGATGAGCAAAATCAATCTATAACAAATCTCTATATCCAAAAAAAGAAACTTCTTGCTATTGGCACTCTTACTTGTATACTACTTGCCGGCTTATTATTATTATTTATTAAAAAAAAGAAAAGAATAGATCAAGAAAGGAAAAAAATAAAGGAAGATTATAGTATCCTTTCTGGTGAACATTTGGGACTTAAATCCAAAATGCAAGAACTTGCTAAAAAAACACAAAAAGAGCAAGAAAATCAAACTACAAAAACGCAACCTCAATACAAGAACTCATCACTAAGTAATCTAGATAGAAATAGATATATGAACCAAGTTCTGGATTATATGGAAAAAGAAAAACCATATCTGGATTTTGAAATCAATCAAACTGATTTGGCAGCTAAATTAAATATAAGCAGTCATCATTTCTCTGAAGTTCTTAGTTTTTGTTTCGAGCAAAACTTCTATAATTTCATTAATATCTATAGAGTTAATGCAGCCAAAAAAATCATGAAAGATCCCAAATATGATCAATATAAAATTCTCGCAATAGGATATAAAGCTGGTTTCAAAAGCAAAACCTCTTTTAATCGGGTTTTTAAAACTCATGTGGGTTTAACTCCTTCAGGATACAAGAAAAAACAAATTTCTCTCACATAACTATCATAATTTTGTATAAATACCAATTTGTAATTATTTGCAACAAGTACCACTCGCTTGGATGGTACATTTTATCCAAAATTCTTAGCTAATATTGCATAAAGAAACAAGTTAATTAATTTCAAAAAAATAAAAACAAACTTAATATTATTTGTAATTGAAATACAAGAGTATATTAAGTAACACACCTGTCTAACTTGATATGATATTGGCAATATCATTGCGGGGGAAATATCATAATAAAAGTTAAGACAGGGTGTCTCTTAAATACCAAACCAGAAAAGAAAGTTATCTCAAATACGCTAGGTATATTGGCAATTTATATTTTGTTCTTACCTGTTATTTTTGTTTTTCACTCACAGGTACATACCCATGAAGTTGTAGAAATTGCCAAAAGCTATTTAGGAGAAGACCCTTTTCAAAATGCCTTTAAGATTAGCATGTGTTTAGCATAAATAAAAAATGATTACTATTTCAAATTGACCAGTAAGGAAGAAATGTTAAAATCGGGCTTCAACGAGACTTCAAAGTTTAGTGCATTAATTGTCAAATTTGATGAAGAAGTTGCTGGTTACATTTCCTATACTTAGAATTATTCTATCTGGTTAGGAGGAGATTATATGAATATCGATAAAATTCGTTGGGAAGTTCAAAAAAATAATAAAAATAATAGTGGGGCAATTAAGTTTTATAAAAGATTAGGGGCTGAAATAAATACCAAAGGAATTTTTAAATGGAATGCAACTTGATAAACTCATATTATAACAGGTTCTATATTGATAAAAAAGAGATCAATACTAAAAAAATAGAGATGAGGATATAATCATTACTTTTCTATAAATTTGTTGAAAATTTAATCGAAAATCTTCAGTAGAATATTGATTTATTTTTTCTGGAATTTCCCTTTAAATAGCCTGTAACTTAAATTGTATTCTTTTATCCTTACCATCTGCAAAGACAATAAACCCTCCTTAATTTTAAACGAAAAAAATATCTGCCCTACGTTTAGGAATTTCATTTTCCCCTTTGCTATTCTTATAAACTAGTGTAATTGTTTTAGGGAAACAAAAAAACCAATGCAAAAAACACTGGCTTTCAAAAATGTACCGAAGGTGGGGCTCGAACCCACACGCCTTTAGGGGCAAGGGATTTTGAATCCCTCATGTCTACCAATTCCATCACTTCGGCAAGTCAATATGTCAATTTATAGGGCAGATTTTAAATCCAGTGTATCTACCAATTCCGTCACTAAAATATATTTGGATGGCAAAATTAGTAAAATAATTTTTTCCTGCCATTAAATAAGTAACAAAATAAAGGTCAGAGTAAAAATAAATTTTTAAATTTGCTCCTTATTTTTTAGAAAACAATTAACTCATTACAAAACAACATTTTACCTTATGCCAACCGCAGTTACCGAAGCAAAGTTTTTTACATGTAGTCAAAGTTCTAAGCTCGCAGAAAAAATAGTAGCTGCCTATGGTGCTAAACTAGGTAATGTTATTACATCTACCTATAGTGATGGTGAGTTTCAACCTTCTTTTGAAGAATCTGTAAGAGGATCCAGAGTTTTTATTATTGGATCAACACATCCTAGTTCTGATCATCTTATGGAAATGCTATTAATGCTAGATGCTGCAAAAAGAGCTTCTGCAAGACATATTACTGCAGTAATGCCTTATTATGGCTGGGCTCGTCAGGATAGAAAGGATAAGCCAAGAGTTCCGATAGCTGCAAAATTAATTGCAAAAATGCTCGAAACAGCAGGAGCTACAAGAATTATTACAATGGATTTACATGCAGATCAGATTCAGGGATTTTTTGAAAAACCTGTAGATCACCTTTATGCATCTACCATATTCTTACCTTATCTACAGTCATTAAATTTGGATAATCTTACAATTGCTTCTCCTGATATGGGTGGTTCAAAAAGAGCTTATGCCTATTCTAAAGCATTAATGAGTGATGTAGTAATCTGTTATAAACAAAGAGCAAAGGCCAATGTGATTTCACATATGGAGCTTATTGGAGATGTTACTGGAAAAAATGTAGTATTAGTAGATGATATGGTAGATACTGCAGGAACATTAACCAAAGCAGCTGATCTAATGATCGAAAGAGGTGCAAAAAGTGTGAGAGCAATTTGTACACACCCTATTCTTTCGGGTAATGCCTATGAGCGATTAGAAAACTCGAAATTAGAAGAATTAATTGTAACCGATTCTATTCCTCTAAAACAAGAAAGTAACAAAATCAAAGTTGTAAGCTGCGCAAATTTATTTGCAGATGTGATGAACAGAGTTCATCACAACCAGTCGATCAGCTCTAACTTTATAATGTAAATACTAATTAATAAATTTTTAAAATGAAATCATTAACAATCAATGCATCTCAAAGAGAAAGCGTAGGCAAGAAAGCAACAAAAGCCTTACGTAATGCTGGGCAGGTACCTTGTGTTATTTATGGTGGAGACACTATTGTACACTTTGCAGCACCAGAAATTGCTTTCAAAAACTTAGTGTATACTCCAGACGTTCATACCGTGGTAATAGCGTTGGATAATGGTACAAAAATAAATGCTATCCTACAGGATATTCAATTTCACCCTGTAACCGATAAAATTTTACATATCGATTTTATTGAGATTTTTGACGATAAACCAATTACTATGGAGATTCCTTTCAGAACGGTAGGGAATTCTCGTGGTGTTCGTAATGGGGGTGTACTACGTTTTAATCTAAGACGTATCAAAGTAAAAGGTCTCGCATCTAATCTTCCAGATGTTATCGAGGGAGATATCACTGAATTAAAAATCGGAAATAAATTAACCGTTGCCAATATAGCAAGTGACGATTTTACTATCCTACACCCAGATAATACGGTTATCTGTATGGTTAAGACATCTCGTACAGCAGTTGAGGAAGAAGAGGAAGAAGAAACTGAAGGTGCAACCGAAGGCGCAGAAGCTCCTACAGCAGAAGCATAATCTTACAGTTTTAGTATATAAAAAAAGCATTCTGAATTAAATTCAGAATGCTTTTTTTATTTTTATGGAAATTTTTGGAGCGTATCCCACTTTGGCATGGAGACTGAACTATATACTGTATCTTTTTTTACTATCCTTCGACTAGCTCAGAGCAGCAAAAAAACCTCGTTCCTATCCTTCACACAAATAAAAACAACATGTTTTCGATAATTAAAAAATTATTTTCTAAACAACCCCATGAAAATCAAGAAGATCTCATGAAAAAATTTCTTGTTGCCGGTCTTGGTAATATTGGTCCAAAATACCACAATACCCGTCATAATATCGGTTTTAAAATTCTAGATACTTTGGCTAAAGAAGAAAATCTCACTTTTGAAACCAAAAAACTAGGTGATCTTACTACATACAAACACAAAGGAAGAACTATTATACTCCTCAAACCTAATACCTATATGAATCTTAGCGGAAAAGCAGTTCGATATTGGTTAGAGAAAGAAAAAATACCTTTAGAAAATCTTTTGGTTGTTACCGATGATATTAACCTCTCTTTTGGCACTATCCGGCTCAAGACCAAAGGCAGTGCTGGTGGTCATAATGGGCTTAAAGATATCGAAGCGCAATTACAAACATCTAAATATTGTAGATTTAGATTTGGAGTTGGTGATGAGTTTGGTAAAGGTAGGCAAGTAGACTACGTCTTGGGAGAGTGGAATCCCAACGAAAAATCTGCTATGCCAGAACGGTTAGAAAAAGGAATCGCTTTGATCAAATCTTTTGCCACTGCAGGAACATCAAATACAATGAATACCTTTAACGGAAAATAAAGAAATGTCTCAAAACTATTTTTTATTTTTACAACTGCTAAAAATCTTACTTCTCGAAATGAGTTATAACAATCATACTAACACCTATCTACCTAGCAATAGACAGGTTGCATTATTCATTAACAAATTTTATCTGACAGTTGAAATCAAATCAAAAATGAATAGATGAAACGTTATACAAATGCAAAAACATACGATAGCCAAACACGCTCTGTAGTTACGATTGGTACTTTTGATGGTGTACATATTGGTCACAGAAAAATAATAGAACGCCTGATAGAAAGTGCAAAAAAAAATAGTTTAGAGTCAGTTATCCTTACATTTTTTCCGCATCCCAGAATGGTTCTACAGCAGGATTCTGACATTAAACTTATCAATACTATCGATGAACGCATACAGATATTAGAAAATATAGGTCTAGACAATCTGGTTATTCATCCATTTACCAAAGAATTCTCTCGCCTAAGTGCAGGAGAATATGTGCAACAAATGCTTGTTGATTGCCTAAAAACAAAACATGTTATTATAGGATATGATCATCGGTTTGGGCGTAATCGTAATTCTAATATCACAGATCTTACTTCTTATGGTATACAAAATAATTTTACTGTAGAAGAAATTTCTAAGCAAGATATTGATGATATCGCGGTAAGTTCTACCAAAATCAGAAAAGCACTATTTGATGGTGATATTACTAAAGCAAATGCATATTTGGGATATTACTTTATGTTAACTGGTATAGTAGTAAAAGGAAAAAAACTTGGGCGCAAACTTAATTATCCGACTGCCAATTTATACATCAAAGAAGATTATAAATTAATTCCGAAAAATGGAGTGTATATTGTAAAGTCATGTATCGATAGTAAAACCTATTTTGGGATGATGAATATAGGTACCAACCCTACAGTAAATGGCACTCAACAAACGATAGAAACTCATTTTTTTGATACTTCTTTTAACCTATATGACAAAAAAATTCAAATCGAAATATTAAAACGTATTCGAGACGAGAAAAAATTTGATTCACTAGAACAATTACAAGATGCTATGCAAAAAGATGAAGATTTCTCTCGGGATTTTATAAATTCTTTGGTATGATCAATCGATGGTTATTTACGTATATAGACAATAGTGCTCTTATTATATTTAGAGTTTTTTTTGGATTCCTGATTGCTTCAGAAGCTATTGGAGCCATTTTTACAGGTTGGGTTACTCGTACTCTTGTCGAACCTGAGTTTACCTTTAATTTTATTGGTTTAGATTTTTTACAACCTTTACCTGGTAATGCCATGTATTATTATTTTGCCGTAATGGGAATTTTTGGTCTGCTGGTAATGATTGGATTTAAATATCGATGGAGCATGATCGGTTATACGATATTATGGGCTGGAGTTTATTTTATGCAAAAGGCATCCTATAACAATCATTATTATCTCTTATTGCTTCTTTGTATAATGATGAGTACTCTGCCAGCAGGGAATTATTTTTCGGTAGACGTAAAACAAAATCCATTACTCAAAAAAATTGCGATGCCCAGATGGTGTTTATTGGTGATTATTGCTCAACTATGGATCGTATACACTTATGCCTCGGTAGCTAAGCTTTATCCAGACTGGCTAGATTTTACTGTTGCCAAAAACCTGATGACCAGTAAGGCAAATTATCCTATTGTAGGAAACATTCTTCAGGAGCATTGGACACATGTTTTTATTGCATATTATGGTATTTTATTCGACTTATTAATTGTTCCCTTACTACTATGGAGGAAAACTCGACTGGGTGCTTTTTGTCTTAGTGTATTTTTCCATATTTTTAATTCTATAGTTTTTCAAATAGGGATATTTCCGTATTTATCATTGGCATTTACCGTCTTTTTCTTTTCAAGAGAACGAATACACCACCTATTTATGAGAAAGAAGGAGTTTTATAATGCCAAAGAAGTAATTATCCCTTCATACCGTAAATTTTTACTTCCTATACTAACAGTATGGTTTGTTATACAAATTCTGCTTCCTATTCGTCACTGGGTTATCCCAGGAGATGTATTATGGACAGAAGAAGGACATAGAATGAGCTGGCGTATGATGCTAAGAGGGCGATATGGTAATACTAATTTTTATGTTGTTGACAAAAACAACCCTAAAGCCTCTCAAAAACTAGTTAACAAAAATGATTACCTCTCTAAAAAACAATTACGATTAGCCTCTTCAAAACCTGATGCTATCTGGCAATTTGCACAAAGACTCAAAGCAGAATATGCTACCAAAGGAAAAGATATTGCTATTTATGTACATAGTAAAGTATCTATTAATGGTAAAAAATATCAAACACTTATTGATCCAAAAGTTGATCTGGCCAGTGCTTCATGGAATTATTTTACAACCAATCCCTGGATTCTCAAATATGAAGAAAAAGAATAAAATAGCTTTATAATTTATGCCATAGAAAAAACTTGAACGTTTTTTTAACAAAACAAGCTAAAATTACATTATTTTTTGATACCTAATAACACTTCGTTTTAGAACCTTATGTAGTTTTGCGTAGTTTAAAATCAAGAAAACACCATTTTAATTCGGGATTATAATATACTCTAATTTGTGTACTTAATAGAGGTACCGTGATTAATATAGACATCCCACTATCAAATATGTAAAAAAAACCTGTATGCATAGGCAATACCAAATTGTACAGTGATTTTCTCTTATACCTAATAAGATTAAAAAAATGTATATTCATTAGAAATATCAGAAAGATTTAAACTGCAAAATCCTCACTTTTCTTTAAATTTGCTCCTTCATTGCGATAGGGATAGTAGTGGCATCCTTTTTCTTGATCATTGAAGTCCTTGCATAAGCATAGGATAATCAAGAAAAAGATATAACGAATAGCCTGGGAATCGCCCAAAAAAGATATCATGTTAGTAGTACAAAACATTATAGCAAACAAAGATGCCTACATAGAAGCTTTGGCAAAGCGAAATTTTGATGCCACTTCTGTTTTAGAAGAGGTTATTAACTTAGACGAAAATCGCCGTGCTACACAGGCCAAATTAGATAATACTTTGGCCGACTCTAATAAATTCTCTAAAGAAATAGGAATGCTGTTCAAAAAAGGAGAACAGCAAAAAGCAAACCTTCTAAAAGAGAAAACTGCACAACTTAAAGAAAGTTCTAAACAATTATCGACAGAGCTTACCGATATACAGGAAAAATTAATACAGTTGTTGTATACAATACCTAATGTTCCTCATGATTCTGTTCCTAATGGTCAAAGTGATGAAGATAATGAAGAAGTTTTTTGTGAAGGTGATATTCCTGTTTTAGAAGATAGTGCTTTACCACATTGGGAGCTTGCCAAAAAATATGACATTATTGATTTTGAATTAGGTGTAAAAATAACAGGGGCTGGTTTTCCTGTGTATAAAGGAAAAGGTGCTCGATTACAACGTGCTTTGATTAATTATTTTTTGGATAAAAATACTAACGCAGGGTATGAAGAGTTTCAAGTACCTCATCTGGTAAATGAAGTATCTGGATATGGCACAGGGCAATTACCCGATAAAGAAGGGCAAATGTATCATATAACTGGTGATGATCTTTATCTGATCCCTACAGCAGAGGTTCCTGTGACCAATATGTTTAGAGATAAGTTATTGCAGGAAAGTGATCTTCCTATTTGTTGTACAGGATATACTCCTTGTTTTAGACGAGAAGCTGGTTCTTATGGCGCACATGTACGTGGATTAAACCGATTGCATCAATTTGATAAAGTAGAAATTGTGCGTATCGAGACCCCTGAAAATTCATACAAGGCACTTGATGGAATGGTAGATCATATAAAAGATATTCTTAACGATTTACAATTACCGTATCGTATACTACGTCTTTGTGGAGGGGATATTGGATTTACTTCTGCCCTAACATATGATTTTGAAGTTTTCTCGACAGCACAGGATCGCTGGTTAGAGATTAGTTCTGTATCTAATTTTGAATCTTACCAAGCTAATCGCTTAAAATTAAGATATAAAGATGTAAATGGAAAAAATCAATTGGCACATACGCTTAACGGAAGTTCATTGGCACTACCCAGAGTACTTGCAGGTATATTAGAAAATTACCAAACCCAAAAAGGTATTAAAATCCCTGAAGTACTGATTCCTTATTGTGGATTTGAATATATCAATTAGTATTTGAAGATTGAGTAGGGATCATTAACATCTGAAAATTTGCATAAAACTAGCATCTATATGTTATAAGAAACTACTACCTACAAGGTTGCTATTATTTTAGAAAGGTATTGTTTTTATGTGCGTAGCATAATTGTTAGATTTAATCTACTGAAAAATATAGTACAATGGTACACTTTGAAGTAGTTTTAAAGCGTAATAGGTTTTCTAATGCAGAAAAGTTAAACATTTTACTTTGTGAAACATTTGTTTAAATTTTTAATGCTCATCTCTTTAGTGCATAACAAAAATTAACTGTGAATAGTAATACCCCTAATAATTTTATGGTTTATCAAGACCTCACAAGTCTTAGAGACCTGTGAGATCTGTAAAACAATAATTCAATAACACACTAACAATCAATTACTTAAATATTTATCCTGATTTTTCGTCATGTACTTAGGCTCATCTCATATACTCAAAAACTCATTCACTCAGTAACTTATTTACTATCTTTACAAAAAAACTTACAAAATGCGCTTTATCTTTTTCTATATTGCCCTATTTTTTACTTTTTCGACGATTGCGCAGTCGGAGCAGTTAGCAAAAAACTATATTCAGCAGGGACAATATGAAAAAGCCCTTTCTATCTATCAAAAATTATATACCAAAAACCCAAACCGAATTAATTATTTATTAGGGTTAGTAGAATCTCACCAACAATTAGAACATTTTGATAAAGCCGAGAGTATTCTAAAAAAGAGAATTGAGAAAGTTCCAAATAATGCCCAAATTCTAGTCGAATTAGGACATCATTATGATCTGCAAGGTAAAACAGAGCTAGCTCATACATACTACAATAAGGCTATAGAAACGTATGATAACAATAACGCGAATCATGCCTATTCTCTTGCTCAAACTTTTGAAAAATATAGCCTGTTAGATGAAGCAGCTTTAATTTATGAAAAAGGGATGAAGAATAATCCCAGAGCAAACTTTAATGTACAATTAGCCAAAATTTATGGAGAACAGGGAAAACTCGAAAAAATGTTTGATAGTTATTTGACATTATTGCGATTACAACCTAATTATATAAATATTGTACAACGAAATTTTAGTGACTACATAACAGATAGCCCAACAAGTGAGGCAAATGTTATATTTAGAAAACTATTGATTAAAAAACTTCAGCAGAATCCTGATATCTTATACAATGAAATGCTAAGTTGGCTTTTTGTACAACAAAAAGAGTTTAAAAAAGCATTTATTCAAGAAAAAGCAATATACAAGCGTAAACAAGAAAGTCCAAAAGGTATTATAAATCTGGCCAGAATTGCTATTTCTGAAAAAGACATTAAATCTGCGGTAGAAATTTTAAATTATATTCTAGAAACACCTGCTTCAAAAGATATGAAGCTTACCGCCTATAAAATTATTCTGAAAGCAAAAGTAGATAATACCTCCAAAAAAGAGCATAAAACTATTATAGAACAGTATACTACCGTATTTCAGGAATATGGAAAAGGCAGAGAAACGATAGGGTTACAAATTGATTATTCACATTTTCTAGCATTTAATCAAGATAAAAAACAGGAAGCTATTCGGTTTTTAAAAGATATACTAGACAGAGAACCGTTATCCAGATTTCAATCTTCCAGAATAAAAATGAAAATTGCAGACATCTTGGTATTGGATCAAAAATTTAATCAGGCATTAATTTACTATACCCAGGTGCAAAATGCTTTAAAAAATAATTTCTTGGCACAAGATGCCAGATTTAAAGTCGCAAAAACCAGTTATTACAAAGGGGATTTTGCCTGGGCACAAACACAGCTCGATGTATTAAAATCTTCTACCTCTCAATTAATTGCTAATGATGCTATGGAGTTAAGCCTTATTATCAGTGATAATTCTCTTGAGGATTCTACTCAAACTGCTTTAAAGATTTTTGCAAAAGCCGATTTATTAGCTTTTCAGAATAAAAATTCTGAAGCTATTGCTAAATATGAAATTATCTTAACCCAACATAAAGGTGAAAAAATTGAGGATGAAGCTTTTTTACGTCAGGCAAAATTACTTGAAAAAGAAAAGCAATTCGAGAAAGCTAAAATCAACTATCTAAAAATTATCGAATTTTATAACGATGATATTCTTGTTGATGATGCTTATTATTGGTTAGCCGAACTCTATGTAAACGAGCTGGGAGAGCCTGAAAAAGCCAAAGAATTATACGAAAAGATAATTTTTAATCACGCTGATAGTATTTATTTTGTAGAAGCACGAAAAAAATACAGAACCCTAAGAGGAGATGCCATAAATTAAATCATCTCTAGATTTTTACTTCTTTGTAACTTTACGCCTTTATCATGATGCCAAATATAGCTTCTAACAACATTAACAATAAACATGTACATATATAACGTTACCATAAATATAGAAGAAACTATCCATGACGAATGGTTAGACT
>CAKMZM010000026.1:15381-16937 GCA_929200365.1 uncultured Flavobacteriaceae bacterium
ATATATAACGTTACCATAAATATAGAAGAAACTATCCATGACGAATGGTTAGACTGGATGAAAAAGGAACATATACCTGATATGCTTTCTACAGGAAAGTTTACCAAAGCATTAATGACCAAAGTATTGGTAGAAGAAGAGATGGGAGGTATCACCTATTCTGTACAATACACGACCAACAATAAAGAAACTTTACAAAAATACTATGACGAGGATGCAGATCGTCTTAGGTCAAAATCTAATCAGTTTACTGGTAAATTTGTAGCGTTTAGAACAGAATTAGAAATTGTAAGTGAACAGAATGAGTAAGCCAAAAAAAAATAAAAAATACAGTTCTAATCCCAAATCTTCTTTCGAAAAAACCGCAGTAAAGGCAAAAAAACATCTAGGGCAACATTTTCTAAAGGATGAAAATATTGCCAAAAAGATTGGTGACACCCTTACTTTGCAAGGCTATAAAAATGTTATTGAAATTGGTCCAGGAATGGGGGTTCTTACTAAATATATCCTTCAAAAAGATATTGATGTCATTGCCATGGATTTGGACAAAGAATCTATCGAATATCTTAACACTAATTTTCATATCGAGCATACAGAAGCATTAAGAGGAAACACTACTTTTCGGGTAATAGAGGCTGATTTTCTAAAATATGACCTAAATCTGTTATTTACCAAAGAGCAGTTCGCAATAACAGGCAATTTTCCATACAATATTTCTACACAAATCGTTTTTAAAACATTAGAAAACAAAGACCGAATTCCTGAATTTACAGGGATGTTTCAAAAAGAAGTCGCCCAGCGTATATGCGAAAAAGCTGGTAGTAAAACGTATGGCATTCTTTCAGTACTTACACAAGCATTTTATGATGCCGAATATTTGTTTACCGTTCCTCCCGATGTTTTTAACCCTCCTCCTAAGATAGATAGTGGAGTATTGCGATTGACTAGAAAAAATGAATATTCTCTACCTTGTGATAAAAAATTATTTTTTAGAGTTGTAAAGACTGCTTTTGGGCAGCGCCGCAAAACACTAAGAAATAGCCTTAAAACTTTTGAATTGAGCGATAAGATCAAAACATTAAAAGTCTTGACCAAACGCCCCGAACAATTATCTGTTGATCAATTTATAGATTTAACACTATTAATTGAAAAACAATAAGTTAAAGTATTTAACACCCTCTTAAAGTTCAATCAAATTCTTTGGCTATCTTTGTGAGCGTATACACGGGAAGATCACTAAACATAGAGAATATGCAATTTCACGTTTCTAATGAGTTAATCAAACAGGTACAACATCTTATTCAGGAAGAAGGTGATGTTCGTCTGCGTGAAATGCTTAGTGAAATACATTTTGCTGATGTTGCAGAAATTATTAGTGAACTTGATTTATCTGAGGCTACCTATCTTATTAAATTATTAGATAGCGAAAAAACCTCTGAAGCTCTTATGGAGCTCGAAGAAGATTTTCGTGAACGTATTCTGGAAAACCTTTCTGAAAAAGAAATTGCAGAAGAGTTAGAAGAAATGGATACCGATGATGCAGCAGATGTCGTTGC
>CAKMZM010000026.1:17037-19670 GCA_929200365.1 uncultured Flavobacteriaceae bacterium
CAAAAGCTCATATTAGCGAGGTATATATCTCAAAGGTAGATTATGTAGATGTAGATACAGAAGGAGAAGAAGTTGCTCGTATTATGCAAAAATATGATCTTGAAGCTATTCCTGTAGTAGATAATGAAGGAGTATTGATGGGGCGTGTAACCATTGATGATATAGTGGATTTTATAAAAGATGAAGCAGAAAAAGATTATCAGTTGGCAGCTGGTATCTCGCAAGATGTAGAAGCAGATGATAATGTCTGGGAACTTACCAGAGCACGATTACCCTGGTTAATACTAGGTCTTTTTGGAGGTTTAGGGAGTGTATTTATTATGCAGGACTTTGAAGATGTAATGACTAATCCAAGAATTAGAGATCTATTTTTCTATACACCGCTAATTGCTGCTATGGCAGGAAATGTTGGGGTGCAATCCTCTGCAATTATAGTACAGGGATTGGCAAATAATGTAGTAAAAGGAAGCTTGCTAAATCGATTAGTGAAAGAAGTAAGTCTTAGCTTAATTAATGGTGCTGCATTAGCACTACTTATTATTGTTTTTGGTTTTATAATGAATTATGAACTTTCGTTTAGTTTAACCATAGCAATTGCACTTATGAGTGTTATTATCGTAGCAGCGCTTATCGGTACTTTTGTTCCTATCATTCTTGATAAAAGAGGTATTGATCCAGCAATTGCTACAGGTCCTTTTATCACAACCAGTAATGATATTTTTGGGATTTTCTTATTCTTTTATATCGCAAAACTTATTTTAGGATTTTAACAAAATCATATCTAAAAATGGTTAGACTGAATGTAAAAAACAACCGTTATAAACGGAAGCTTTGATTTTTGGATTAGACCCAAAGGGTCATAAAATCCATTCATGATCTTCTTGATATTTTACATCTCTCTTTATCATATCTTCATCTAAGCCAAACGATACGGTGTGAAGACAATGCGATAGTCATATTTGTAATAGACATGTGTTAATTTTCTATTTACTCATCTTAAAAAAAATTAGATAAAATGGCAAAGCCTTTAAACATCTCCACCGTCAAAGACGGTGGTTTTCTATAAGCAAATAAACTGAAAAATTTTAGCTTTAGATTTTAGTGATAGTTCAAAACATTGTTTATCAAAACAAACATTCTTTTTTAACTCGAAATCAAGCTCTTTAATATTCTCTTAACATCATGTTGGACAAGTTACAACCTGGGGACAAGCAATATATTCAATACAATAGGAAGGGCCTATAACAGATCCATAACAAGAACAACCACATAAAGAAGGATCTTCTCCTGCCTGTCCTTTAATTTTACTTTGATTTTCTCTAGAAAGCACATTTGCTCCCTCAATTTCTGAAAGATTGATTTTCATATAATTATATATTTAATGATTAATAATTCTAAATTTATAATTAATAATACTAGTAGAAAATAATTTTAACTTTTTTAATAAATTATTTTGATTTTCAGTATATTTTATAAAAAATTAAATAATTTTTTTGATCAATTGTCCCAAGCACTCGGGATTACAATTCATAGCAGTACTACAAAGTAAGAAAAAGATGGAAATTTGAGCCAAAAAAGTTTAAATCACTTCTACATAAAATTCATCTAGGTTTTTGATAAAAACATCAATTACAACAAAAAAACAACTTTAAAACCTTTTTAATTATACTGTAAAACCGTATCTATAAAATAAAAATACTAACTATATTAGTATCGCAAATACAGATCATCTCTCTAACTCAAGTATTAAAGAAAAAATAACTACTTTAAATAATCTTTTGGATATCATTAAAAAATAATATCCTAACACTTCAGCTATGAAGAAAACTATAGTTTTTATTATCCTGATATTTATTTTGTGTATCTCAAAATCATCAGCGCAATCGGTTAATGATTACAGGTCTGTGGGTTCTGGAAACTGGACAAATATAGCTGTATGGGAAGTTTATAATGGTAGTGCCTGGGTTGCTGCTACTACATACCCGGGAGAAGTAGCAGGTACAAATGATATCTCTATAGAAGGAGGATTCTCGATAACAATCTCATCTGGTATTACTAATAGTTATAACTCTCTAACTATAGGAGATGGGATTGGATCTACCGATACTTTATTAGTAAGTGGCACTTCAAGTTTTAATACATCACTTATTACAGTAGCTAATGGTGGTTACGGATCATGGACCTCTAATGTTTCCTTATCACTTCCTGCAGGAGCTGCGTTCATTATAGAACCAGGAGGTAGCCTTGATGAGTCAAAACCATGTAGTGCTGCCAAGCGATTAATAATTGGGTCAACAATTTATGCTACCTGTAATGGAGGTGCTGGAGCAGATTTTTCTTTTGAAGATCTTAATGATTCAGGCGGAAGCCTTAATGTTACCCCCGGTTCTAATAGTCCTATTTGTGTCGGAGAAACCTTAAATCTATTTGCTAACCCGGCTGGAGCAGGAAGTGGCGATGGATCACCCCCTATTACATATAATTGGTCTGCTACTGGTCCAGGTGGATATTCCTTTAGTTCTACAACACAAAACCCTACAATAACTGGTTTAAATTCAGGAATATACACCTATACTGTTCAAATTACATATGCACCTATTACCCATACCAATTCTGTAGAGGTTACAGTAGAT
>CAKMZM010000026.1:19770-21133 GCA_929200365.1 uncultured Flavobacteriaceae bacterium
CCTGTACTGTGATTACCAACAGAAATATTACGTATAGAGTGCAAAAAAATTGATGTAATCTATATGCTTTAATTCTACGTTGTCTTCATAATAATCTGGCAAAATGCGCCAAGGATTGTAGTAAAAATCCTATGCATTGACAATAGATGCAAGGAATTGTAACGAAAAACTCGACCTGAGAAGGAAACGCTCCTAGATAACAAAATAGGATTAGCTAATTAATTGATACTAATTTTTCTATAGAGGTCTTAAATTCAATATATTTTTCAGTAGACTCAAAGTAATCATGAAAGAATTCATATCTGTTTTTACTATTATCAGAGTAAATAATAATTGATTCTCCATCATCTGAATTATCTTTTAGATATAGTTCGTTTATACTTTTAAAATCAACATTAAGAGTTGATTTTTTATGAGGAAAAACTAAAACTCCTTGACTTATTTTGATAGTACTGTTGTTTTGAATAGAATCTTTATGTTTTTTAAATTTATAAATTGAATATATCAAAAACAAAAAGCATAGGATTCCTGTTAAATAGTAACTATACGGAAATTCAATTATCTTTTTACCTTTGAAAGCGATATTAGAATGATATTGATAACAATAAAAAGTTAACCCTGAAAAAATAACAGCTGGTAAGAATATCCAATACGAAAATTGGCTTTTATATATAAATGTTTTTTGCTCCATTAGTTCTTTTGTATTTCTAGTAATATATTTTCAACTTCTTCAGCAATTTTATTTTGAGAACCAGATATTATCATATTTACAATAATTGCCAATATACCTCTTTGTGTTATGCTGTTTATAAAATTACTTGGCGGTACAGGATAAACATCTACTATGCTTGATTCTAACAAGTTAATTTTAGCTCCGGCAGTAGCGCTCTGTTTAATAAGAATACATTTTTTGCCTGGAGTAATGGATAAAGACCCGTCGGTTATCCATCCATCTTGCACAATAGATAATTCCAGATCAGTTTTAGGTTTTAAGAATTTCATAATCTCTTCTAAAGAATTATACTGGCTTAATAAGTGTCTTTTCATCTTTATTTTAGTTTTGAATGTTTGTAACATCAGAGTAAAGCTAATATTCCTGAACTAATCGATTTATCCTTGCTATTTTTGTTTCTTATTCAGTGAAGTATATTAAACTTTTTTCAATCTGCAATTATAGAGTATTTACTCTCTATCGTTAGTGATATTTTATGAAATGTGACGAAATTCGTCTAATATGTGATGATTTTTATTAATCTAACGGATTTTTTGATCAGCTTAAAATCTATTTATGGCAACATGGTGTATAAATTTCATCATACAAAAAATACAATATTTAAAATCATAGTAGTATGCCAGTCGAATA
>CAKMZM010000026.1:21233-27171 GCA_929200365.1 uncultured Flavobacteriaceae bacterium
ATATATAACTTATTCTTTATTTTTGACATATATTATATAATACACACAATGAAAATCCTTCACCTGGACACCAATCATCCATTACTTGTAAATCAACTTGCTACTGCTGGTTTTGAAAATGATCAAGATTATACTTCTACAAAAGAAGAAATCGAATTCAAAATTCACAATTATAGTGGAATTATCATTCGTAGCAGGTTTAAAATTGACAAAAAATTTCTTAATAAAGCCAAAAACTTAAAATTTATAGGACGGGTAGGCGCTGGCCTGGAAAATATCGATACTGGGTATGCCCAGAAACTCGGCATCAAACTATTCAATGCACCAGAAGGCAATCGTAATGCCGTTGGCGAACATGCACTGGGTATGATTTTATCACTATTCAACAAAATAAACATTGCCGATCAAAGCGTACGAAACGGGCAATGGCTTCGCGAAAAGCATCGAGGCACAGAATTAGACGGAAAAACAGTGGGTATTATCGGATATGGTAATATGGGAAGAGCCTTTGCCAAAAAACTTCGGGGGTTTGCTGTAGAAGTCATTTGTTATGATATTAAGGATGATGTAGAAAACAGCGATGCAACACAAGTAGAACTTAATGAGCTTTTTGAAAAAACTGATATATTAAGCCTTCATACTCCAGAAACTCCGCAAACCATTGGCATGATCAACACAAAATTTATTAATACGTTTAAAAAACCATTTTGGCTGATCAACACTGCACGCGGAAAAAGTGTAGTAACCAAAGATCTGATTAAAGGTATAAAAGAAGGAAAAATATTGGGTGCGGGATTAGATGTGTTAGAATTCGAAAAATCGTCTTTTGAAAACTTATTTACTTCAGAAAAAGACATGCCAAAAGAATTTAAGGAACTCCTTAAAATGAATAATGTGATCTTAAGTCCGCATGTAGCAGGCTGGACTGTTGAATCTAAAGAAAAATTAGCACAAACCATCGTTGATAAAATTAAAGCAGAGTTTTGTTAAAACAAGTATTTACTACATTATTGTCAAACTACACTCAAGATTCAGAATATATTGAATCCTTGTGGGGTGATATTTCTAAACAACATAATAAAAAGACCAGATACTATCATAATCTTTCACACTTAGATCATCTTTATTATAATCTGGTTGAAGTCAAAAACGAAATCAAAGACTGGGATATCGTTTTATTTGCTTTGTTTTATCATGATTATATTTACAATATACTAAAACAGGATAATGAAGAACAAAGCGCAAAGAAAGCTGTAGAAATCTTAAGTTCATTACCTATTGAAGAAAACCGTATCACGCTTTGCTCTGATATGATATTAGCCACCAAAGGACATAATAGTTCTAAAAACAGTGATATTAACTATTTTACAGATGCAGATCTCTCTATATTAGGAAGTGACTGGAAACATTATGAAATCTACTATAAAAATGTAAGAATGGAATATAAATATTATCCAGATTTCATGTACAATAAAGGAAGAAGTAAAGTTTTACATCATTTTATGGATATGCCTGCTATCTTTAAGTCTGATCATTTCTTTAAAAAGTTTGAAACAAGAGCAAAAGAAAACCTTCAACAAGAGATGAATTTACTTTTAAATTAAATTTCAGTTTTACTACATTTATAGAGTGAGGAAAACGGTTTTTATTTTTGCGGCTTTGGTTATAGCAATACTGGCACTTTTTCAGCTAAGTACATACAGTATTATTGCAAGAGATACATCTATAGAAACTGTAATTGCCATAATCGCTGTTATTTTTTTTGTAATTGGTATAGTTATCAACAAAAGAGTCCTACACAAAAAGAAAAATGCTACACAGGAAATAAATTATCAAAAGATTGCAGAATTAGGTTTAAGCAAACGAGAATATGAAGTCTTATGCCAAATTGCTATAGGGTTATCAAACAAAGAAATAGCCGATAAATTATTTGTGTCTGAGAGTACCATAAAAACTCATGTTTCTAACATATTGGTAAAACTTGATGCAAAACGTCGTACGCATGCTATACAAATTGCAAAAGAATTGCAAATCATTCCATTATAGAAGTGTATAAATTCAAAATACTATGAAATTCATACTTTAGTATGAGTGTTATTTAAGTATTCGAAACTAATTTTGAGTTACTCTTTTAAATACATAGTATCACATGAAAAATACAATTTTACGTTACGGGATTTATAGCGCAATAACTATATGTGTCTTGGCATCTGCCGGCTGGTTTTTAGGAAAAAATCTGGATTATTCGATTCAGGAAGTAATAGGATATGCTGGTATAATAGTATCGTTACTTTTTGTCTTCCTAGGTATTAAAAATTATCGTGATAAAGAAAATAATGGTGCTGTATCTTTTGGAAAAGCATTATTGATTGGTATCCTTATCACTCTAATTGCTGCTTTGGCATTTGGGATATTAGATGTAATTTATATCAAATATATCAATCCAGATTTTGTCACAGAATACTATTCTCATTATGTCGAACAGATGAAAAACTCCCTGCCTGAAGCCGAATTACAAACCAAATTGGCAGAGTTAGAAACTCAAAAAGAGTTATTTTCTAACAGTTTTATGAGCTTCTTTCTCATGTTTGCCACGGTAATCATTATTGGATTTATAATTTCACTAATTTCAGCACTAATACTACAACGCAAAACAATTAAAAAATAATACAATAAAATAGTATGCAATACGAAGCCAAAACACCAGATGAATATATCGATACTATTCCTAACGAAAGAAAGGAAGCAATGAGTATGCTTAGAAAAGTAATAAAAGATAACCTGCCCAAAGGTTTTTCTGAGCAGATAAGTTATGGCATGATAGGGTATGTAGTGCCACACAGCCTATATCCAGATGGATACCACTGCGATCCTAAATTACCTTTACCATTTATGAATATTGCTTCGCAAAAGAATTTTATTGCGGTCTATCATAGTGGTATTTATGCAAATCCTGAATTAATGAGCTGGTTTGTTGGCGAATATCCTAAATATGTAAAAACAAAATTAGATATGGGTAAAAGTTGTATCCGTTTCAAAAAAACAAATCAGATTCCTATGAAACTAATTGCAGAATTAGCTGCTAAAATGACTCCGCACGAATGGATTGACATTTACGAATCTAAGGTGAAATAATAATAAAGTACACACACATGAAAAAACGAGTAACAGGAATTGGCGGAATATTTTTTAAAACCGAAGACCCAAAGAAAACAAAAGATTGGTACAGGGATCATCTGGGGTTTAATACAGATGATTATGGTTGTACATTCTGGTGGAAAGACCAAGAAGGTAATGATTGTTCTACTCAATGGAGCCCTTTTAAAGACGACACCACTTATTTTGCCCCAGGCAAGAAAGAATTTATGATGAACTTTAGAGTAGAAAACTTAACTGAACTTCTCGAAATTCTTAAAAATGAAGGGGTAACTGTTATCGATAAAATAGAAGAATATGAATACGGTAAATTTGGATGGATTGTAGATCCAGAAGGCAACAAAATTGAGCTTTGGGAACCAGTAGACAAAGCTTTTGTATGAAATATTTAAACCTAAAAAAGGCTGGCTAATGCCAACCTTCCTATTTCGTCATACTTCTTTCTATTCTCAAGCACCAGCTTTTGGATCCGGACCATATTGATTGTCTCCTTTTGTTCCTTCAGTAAATGCAAGGATTATATTATAAATAGGAATAAACATATACCACCAATCCTTATCTACATCATGCATTCTTCGTACAGCAACAGCAATACTGGGTATGAGCGTTGCTAGGGCATAAATACTACCAAGTGTCGCCAGAAAACCTATTTCCAGAACTCCTGCAAGAATCATCAAGCCATAAATTATAATCATATTAAAAAGAAAAAACATCCAATATTCTTTACGTCTAGCCCTTCCTGAAAATCCTGCGTAGTTTTTTAAAGCTTTTAAATACCAATTCATTATAGATTTATTTTATTAGTTAGTATCCTCAAATATAACAATAAATATTAATTATCAAAACATACTATAATTATAGTTATCTTATATATTTAAATATTCTTACTAATCTTCTAATTTTTAATTGATTTTTTTTTTTGTAATTTTCTCCAAACTACTAAATCATTTAACAACATGAATGAAGAAAACAACAACCTAGGAGATGACATAAAAAAAGGAGTAGAAGAAGCTGTAGAAAATGTTAAAGAGACAGCTAATGATTTTGCAGAAGGAGCAAAAGAAATTCTTCAAGAAGAGAACAAAAAAGTAGTCGCTGGAATACTTGGTATCTTGCTAGGTTTTTTTGGAGTTCATAAATTTTATCTTGGATATACCAAAGAAGGGATAATTCAACTTATAGTTTCTTGTGTTACTTGCGGATTTGGTTCAATAATAGGATTAATAGAAGGTATTATTTATCTTACCAAATCTGACGACGAATTTTATCAAACATATCAGGTTGGTAAAAAACCTTGGTTCTAATAATAAATAGCTGGAAATTTTAACTTCTGGCTTTTTTATTTCATTTTATTATCGTAATATTGCGATATTATAATATCAACTATGGGAATTACCAAGACACAAATATTCGATCAACACCAAAATGAATTGGCACAACTCTTCAAAATATTAGGGCACCCTGCACGTATCGCTATTCTTCAATATATCAGTAAACAAAATACCTGTATTTGTAATGATCTGGTAGAAGAAATAGGATTAGCACAAGCTACAATCTCTCAACACCTTAAAGAACTAAAAAGTATAGGGTTGCTAAAAGGTGAAATCGAAGGAAAAAGTATGTGCTATTGCATAGATATCGACAGATGGAATGCTTTACAAAAAAATTTAAACTCATTTTTTAATACAACCAAAATAAACTGTTGCTAAATCTATTTAATTACATAAACTATGAATACATCAGATTTTATAACGCTATTAGCAGAACATCAAGATAAGTCATTACTCTTCGAATATGCCCCAGGAATGTTGGTAGGAACTAATTACCATATCACCGAAGTAAAACATGTTACCATAGATGCTGTGGATTGTGGTGCTGGTACCGATTTCTGGAAAGAAACTATTATTCAACTATGGGAGAGTCCAAATGAATTGGGTAAACCAGATTATATGAGTACCTCTAAAGCTTTGAGTATCCTTAGAAAAGTTGGTACAATAAAAAACTACGAAATGGATGCTGCAATAAAAATAGAATATGGGAACACTATGTTTCATACTACACAATTACACATTACAGATTTTGAGATCAATGAAGAGCAATTGATTCTGAAACTTACTGTAAATCCTACCGACTGCAAAGCCAAAGAAACCTGTGGAGTTCCTGAAATAAATACAACAGAAGCAACTTCTTGTGCCCCTGGCAGTGGTTGTTGCTAGATGGGTACCACGATCAAAATAGTAAAATTAAACAACATTTGGCATGATAATACTATATTAGAACGAAGAATTAAAATAACTATATAGCCATAAACACTACAGATTTCCTTTTATGAAGAATCTGGTAAAACAAAAACGCCTATGAACATTTTAGTATTATGCACAGGTAATTCCTGCAGAAGTCAAATGGCAGAAGGATATCTTAAACATTTTGCCAAAGATAATGCAACTATCTATAGTGCAGGAGTTGAAACCCATGGAGTAAATCCCAGAGCAATAGCCATTATGAAAGAAGATGACATTAATATCTCTGCTCATACCTCTAACAATCTTGATGAATATCTGGATATACAATTTGATTATATACTTACCGTATGTGATAATGCCAAAGAAAGATGCCCTGTATTCTCTGGTAAAGCAAAGCAATTACATTATAATTTTTTTGACCCGTCAAAGGTAAAGGGTACAGAAGAGGAAATTTATACTGCATTTACAAAAACCAGAAATCAGATTAGGGAGTATTGTAAAGATTTTATTGAAAAGAACATAGGTGTTTAAACTGAAAT
>CAKMZM010000026.1:27271-29589 GCA_929200365.1 uncultured Flavobacteriaceae bacterium
ACACCTTGCAAAATTAGAAAATGCCCCTCCTCTGTTTTTAATTATATTCGAAGATCAAATTAAACCTAAAAAAGAGTTTATGGAGCAAATTCATCTCTTCAATCAAAGTCTATCCTATTCTTTTACAATAGTTTTTGACACCCGTTTCGATCCCAGAATTAACTGTACCTGATAGATTCCTGAAGGGAATCCGGATAAATCAATTTCTGTTTTTTCTGAGGTAATTTTTGCATTCTTTACTATTGCACCACTAGAACTAGTCAAAATTACCTGAGCACCAATCGATTTAGATAAAATAACAAATAATCCTTTGGTTGAATTTGGGTAAATAATCATATCTTCAAAAGAGTTGACAGCTGATCCAGAGTATACCCCCTGAACATTTATGGTATAATCCTCTGCTTCACCGCTTTCGTAACTTCCGCATGGTCCCGGATTCTCATTTGATTTCTTATATGCAACCAAAATTCTAATTCTGGTAGCACCAACAGATGCTTCTGCCGGAATTGATATACTTCCTGACCATGTGTAGCTCCTATTTACAAACAAACTACCCGAAATATCCTCATTGATGATCATTTCATTACCATCAATAAAATCACTATCATTATTCCAATCTGCCCATGCTCTTATCCTAACGTTATCTGCAAGTGCCAATCCCTGATTTAGAGATACAGATATATTTTGAGAAGATCCCTGATTAACCGAGGTTGAAATACTGGAATAATCTTCATATTCTGCTCCTGTACTTGTATTGTTTATACTACCCATACTTACATTGGTAATATGACTATACTGCGAATATGTAGGTTCTGGTATACAGTACTGACTAGACGTATTCAAGGTTGTTACAGATATAGAATTACTCGCTCCTGATACATTACCTGCTGCATCTTTTGCTTTTACTGTAAATGTATAAGCTGTATTGGCAGTTAATCCCGAAACAGTAGCATCAGTAGTAGTACCATTTACTGTTGTGGCAACAGTATTACCGTTGTAAATATCATACGCAGTTACACCTATATCATCTGTTGAGGCTGTCCAGTTTAGATTTACACTTGTTTGGGTTTTACTCACAGAAGTTAGCTTAGATGGTGCTGTTGGCGGGTTATTATCAACAAAATCTCCGGTAGTGATATTTATTGTATAATCTTCAACCTCTCCGCTTTCATAATCACCACATGGTCCCGGATCTTCATCTCCTCTTCTGAAAGCAACCATAATTCTAATTCTGGTAGTACCAACAGATGCTCCTAGTGGAATTGATATGTTTCCTGACCATGTGTAGTCCTTATCCACAAACAAATTACCCGAAAGATCCTCATTGATGATCATTTCATTACCATCAATAAAATCATTGTCGTTATTCCAATCTCCCCATACTCTTAACCTAAGGTTATCAGTAGATGCTCCTCCCTGATTTAATGACACCGATATATTGTGAGCGATACCCTTTTTTAATGAAGTTATAATATTTGTGTAATCTGTATATGTTGATTCTGCGCTTGTATTATTAATACTACCCAGTTTTACATTGGTAATACGACTATATCTTGAGTCTCGACCTCTTAATGAACAATACTGATCTGATGTTGTATTCAACGTTGTTACAGATACAGAATTACTTACAGGCGATAAATTACCTGCTCCGTCCAGAGCTTTTACCGTAAAATTATATTCCTGCACAGAGGTTAACCCTGTTATTCTAGCTGTTGTTCCTGTTACTTTAACAATTTCACTATTCTTATCATTATACACTTCATAAGAAACCACACCTATATTATCTGTTGAGGCTTCCCAACTTAAATCCACACTAAAAGCTGTTTTTCCTGTAGAAACCAGATTTGATGGTGCTGCTGGTTTTTCTGTATCAACTACTCCTTCAAAAACAGAAATATTATCTATAGCAATATCTGATGTATGATCAGAGCCTGTAACTGCATTGAATCTAATTAAACCTACCTGACCTCTTAATTCTGATAAATCCAGGTTTACTTTTCTCCAATAGTCTCCCCGGTTTCCTGTTTGTGACCATAAAGTTGACCATGAGCCTCCCCCATCATTACTAACCTGAGCCTCTAAACTTCCCATATTTTCTCCATACATATGATAGTCAAAACTCAAAACAATATCATTAACTCCTTTAAAATCAAGGCATTTAGTAATTACGTTAGCTTTCTTTGTGGGAAAATTAGGTGTTGTTGATTCTGTATACAAATAATAAGAACCCGAAGAAGCCTTTGATGGCCCTGTTTTTGAAGATTTAGTAGCACCTGTATGACGTAACCAGTCAAAATCATCATCTGCTAATTGAGAAA
>CAKMZM010000027.1:0-5897 GCA_929200365.1 uncultured Flavobacteriaceae bacterium
TAAGTTTATTAATGAATTGTTATGGACTACGCATTTTTTTATACCTTTGTTTTATAAATAAATAAAAGAATAAGCTAACCCCTAGATATTTTCTTTTTTTTAGTTCTCCCATTATAAATTATATGATTATTCATTATTGCTTCTTTTTTGAAGTCATAATAGTATTAATAAAATTGATGATTAATAGCAAGGAAAAATAAATAATGTATGTATCTCAAATATTTAGAAAAAAAGTATTTTGGTTTTATGATTTTCTTAAAGGGAAAAAGATAAAATTACATTATAAAATGATAAAATTTTTGATAGAGAGCCCTAACTCTCTGTCATCTAAATTACAAAATGAAGATTGCCTGAAAAAGTTACTTCATCATGCAATAAATACTACAGAATTTTATGCTCCTTATTCAGAGTTTACATCGATTTTAGATTTTCCAGTTATAAATAAAAATTTGATTAGAGATGACTTTGAAAGTTTCAGGTCTTCAAAATTTAAAAAAAAAGATAGTGTCGTGATCTCTACCAGTGGATCTACAGGAGCTCCTTTTTCAGTTTTACAGGATTATAATAAACGAAATCGTAATCTAGCCGATAATCTGTATTTTTCAAAAAAATCAGGATATGAAATAGGATATCGTCTAATTTACCTGAAAATATGGTCAGAGGAAGTAACGCAAAAATTATTCTCAAAAAACTGGATTAAGAATATAGTTCCACAAAGTGTTTTTAAATTAAAAGAAGCAGATATAGCTATCTTTTTAGATAAAATAAAACAAGATTCTCACCCGAAAAGTTTTTTAGGGTATTCATCAGCTTTTGATAAAATATGTAAATATTTAGATGAAAAAAACGCAGATCCAATTAATTGTAATATACAATCTGTGATCACAATGTCAGAAAGATTACGAGAGGATACACGTGATAGTATCTATAAGTATTTTGGTGTTAAGGCAGTATCTAGGTATTCTAATAATGAAAATGGGGTATTGGCTCAAGAGGATATAGATATGACATCTGGTTTTAGAATTAATAGTGCTAGTTATTATATTGAGATCTTAAGCTTAAAAGAAGATATTCTGGTAGATAATAATGAAAGAGGAAGAATAGTTGTCACGGATTTGTATAATTATGCTATGCCTCTTATTAGGTATGATACTGGAGATGTAGGAGTTATGGATGTAGATTGTCGAGGAAATCGATATCTGAAATCTATAGAAGGTAGAGTATTGGATCTTATTTATGATACTAAAGGAAATATAGTACCATCTCACATCTCTTATAAAATTTGTAAATATGGAGATTATAAGCAGTTTCAGTTAGTACAATATGGTGAAAAAGACTACTTAATTAAGTTAAATACAGATAAAAAAGTTGATGAAGATTGTGTGATAACCGAATATAAAGGATATTTTGGGTCAGATGCTAATATTAGCATAGAATATGTAGATGAAATACCGTTGTTGTCTTCAGGTAAACGGAGGGAGGTTACTAATACGTACCATAATAATAGGAAATCAGATTAAAATCAATAGCATAGCCCTATGTTATTTTTTTTTAAAAATCTATTTGTCTTCGTTCTGGTTTCTAAAAGCAAAATAATTTATGTTCTTTTTTCAGATGCTAATGTATTAAGATATAGCTTGTATACAAAGAAACACCTTTAAGAAGGTGTTTCTTGAAACATAAACGAATACATGAGACTAAAAGAATTTTGTATACGCTCTAAATTTCCCTGTATTATTTGGTCTGAATCTTTTTACACGACGTTTTTTATTACTTGAAGTGTAATAATGATATTTCCATATACCATTGGTAAGATCAACCTGGTAAACAACAGCATTTTCTTCTAAAAACTGTAGTCTGGTCAATCCGCAAATAACATTTGTCCATGTTGTGGTGTCGTCAACCAATCTCCAGATACCATCAAATACTGAATTTCTATACAATGTATTCCAGGTTCCATTATCACAAAATTCAATACTGGTTGGTGTAGACACTACAGGTGCATCACAATATACTTCTCTAAACTTTTTTGCACCTACATCATAGCAAGCAGCTTTTGACATTTTTGCAAAACCAGGTTCTAACAACACAATAGGTGCTATTTTGGTACTTGATTTTCTTCCTGATAATTCTAAAGCCCCATTTTTTGATGTAGCAGCAATTGATGCAGGTACCTCAATAGTCTTATCTGTAAGACTAATAAAAAGATCAAAAGGTGTTTTATTCTCATCATCTAGTAGAGTTGCAAATTGGTCGTTATTAGTATAATTTTCACTAACTTGATGACCGATCACTATATCACCTTTTTTTCCAACTTGGATGAACTTAAATTCATGACCATTTTTCTGTATTTTTGCCAATAATCTCTTTTCTAATTGATTAGATGTTGTGATTTCTTCGGTTGAATTGTCATTGACTATAGAATCTTCTATAATCTCGTTTGATTCATCTTTATCACATGAGACAAAAAGTAATGTTCCAATACACATCAGTGTATAAAATAAATTTTTCATTTTGTTAAGTTTTAAGATGATCTCTATGATTTTTATACAGATAAGAGACTATAATCTGTTTTTTTAGAAACTTAGATGAATGTATAAGATCGTATTTTTAGAAACCCTTGTTATTGTGGTTTCTTACTGTTTAGATGGTTTTGTCCTTTTGATTCAAATAGGTTCATTATAAAGATTCTAAAAATGATGTAACGATTTATGGATGATCAATCCATTAAACAATTGTTTATTTGTATAGAGGAGTATGTAGTTCTAAAAATGTTACCCAAGAATTCTAAAAAAATATTTGTATTGATTTAGATGGGTAATGCCTATTGAAAGTTCTTCAAAAAATCACAAATTCCCTTTCACATCATTTCTGATATAAAAGGGAATTAATGAATGAATACTGTATTCCAAAAACTATTACGGTATTGCAGGTACATCTACAGTAACTATTTTACTCTTTGAATAACTAATTCGAGCATTTTTATGATACATTTGATATCGAACCCTCCATCTTGTGTCTGTGTTATTATATTCTACAGGAAATATTACTGTTGATGAGTTTGTAGGTACATCAAAACTTGCTTTATGAATCCAGGATGTACCTGATATAAATGGATTATCTACTTCAAAATGAATTTTAAATTTTCTGGATGCCTTAGGGATAGTATTCAACTGTGACTGGGTTGGATGGTATGTGTATACTACTTTGTGCAACACATGAGGGTTAATAGGTCCGTATAATCCAGGAGGAATTGCAAGATCAAAATCTTTAGTCAGGTTGTTTTGTGTCACTTTAACATCATTTTGATCAACTTTTTGTGTTTCTTCAATACGATCATTACTTTCATTATGTTCACATGCTACTAAAAATAATATTCCCATTATCGGAAATGCCAATAATAACTTTTTCATTGTTTAAGATTTTAAGATTTCCCCTTTTTATTTTTATGCAGACAAGAGATTATAATCTGCTTTTAAGAACTTATAAGAATGTATGTTATGATTATCTCTATATTCATTATATTTCCTTATTGAATAATTTATCGTATCAATTTTATAAACTCGTAATTAGCTCCTAAAATTTGATATTGTCAGATGATCAGTCTGTAATAAAACAATTGTTTATTTGTATAGAGGAGTAGATAACTCTATACATGTTACCCAAAGATTTTAAGAAAAAAATACAAAGAGTATAAAAAAACCGAAAAATATGCCTTCTCATGCATTGAACTCAAAAGAAATACGTAGAAGTGGTTTAAACTTTTTTCAATTCGCTATAAAAACGTCATTTTTCACTCAATTTTTGTCTTTTTCTTACTTCGTAGCGCTGCTATGAAGCGCAAAAAGCACTTCAATTGATCAAAAAACTACTATTTTTCACCAGAATCAAAAAAGTTTAAACCACTTCGTAATAATGATAGATAAGTAGAGTAGTAGTCTGGATTATCTTTGTTTTCGATAAAAATGTATAGCAACCAGTAGTAAAATGATGAGTAGTGCGACCCATCCCCAAACAGGAAGGCGAGAAGATAATTGTAGCACTTCATTATCACCTATCAAGACTAATGATCCCCAATAAAAGGGAGATCGTTCACTACCAGTATGTGAGTTGATATAATTAAGTTTTGTTTTTCGTAATGCAGCAGATTTAGTTAACCCTAGATTTAGGTTTTTATAAAAATCGATCATTAACTCCTGGTTAGATTTATCATTAACAGACCATAATGATGAGACAACACTTTTGGTTCCCGAATAAAAAAAACCTCTTGCCAGACTCATTACACCTTCTCCTTTTTTGAGTTCTCCCAAAGACGTCTTACAGGCACTAAGCACAACCATGTCTGATTGATTTTTGGTGGCATATAGTTCATGTAAAGAGATTGTAGAATTGGCAAATGCAATCCACGGGTTAGCAGCGTTACCAACATCGGCATGTGTAGAAAGATGAATAATGCGATAATCATTACTATGATTAAAAAAATGATTTTTAGTAGCATTATCATCTAATACCACATCACCAGGATATATTTTTTCGATTGCAATTACCTCATTTTTGCTAAGTGTAAGTTCACTTAATCCAACCCCGTCAAAACTGACTGGTGCCATACCGAGAAAACCATTTTTTGGATTTCTTAAAATCTGCTGATTGCGGTCTAGGTAGGACATAGAATATGCATATCTAATTTCTGTATCTTCTATTAAATAAGTAAGGTTTTTATTCGTAGGGACTAAAGTTTCAAATGATAATTGCTGCAATACATAATCAGGAATAATGGTTAGGTTTTTTCTTTTGATCAGGTTATATACTTTATCCGGAATTAATTTTTGAAAAACCCGATTCGATATGTTCTGATACGTCGTTAGTTGTTCCTGATTAGAAAATGGCTGAGATAATTGCTTATGTAATGTAAAAATATCGGTATGTAATTGAGTAACATCATGAATTGGAAACAATATAGATTTGGTGGCAGAATTAAATAATCCATACCCCTGGTTATTATTAAGAATATACTGTATTACAGTCTCCTGATTTGCAGTGTATTTTTTTTTGAAATCTGTATATGGGAGTATTGTGATTTTTTCTTTGGTGGCGGCATAATCCGGAAACGCAATAGCAAGAGAATCCATAAATTGCTCATAGGTTCTTTTGTGTTCATATACTTCGTCTTTTAGCATGGCAATGGTATCGTTTGATCTACTGGTTGTATGCTGCAATGCATTTTCTGAAAGATGGATGTTACGTTTTAATATAAACTCACGTTTCGCTATAGGATTGGGTAATTGTGCATTTTTTTTGGCTTGCTCATTGGTAATATCTTCTAATAATAATAAAGCTTTATTTTTTTCCATAAAATAATAAGCTGCTGTTGGTGTATCAAGCAGATAACAAACTTCTACTGCTTTCATATACAGTTTTGCACCATGTTCTCTCCAAAATAACTTTGATTTGTACTCAGTACTCTCAAAACGAATTAAATCTACCAATTGATCTGCAAGTTTAAAAGTTTGTAGCGCTTGTATAAGATGATTCTTATTTTGATCAAACTTATAATAACTAACCCAACCGTTGGCTTTGCTGATAAGGTGGCCTAATAAATGATTTTTATTAGCTGCTAACTCTAACATTTCAGATGAAACCGTATCATGATAAGTAATAACTTTAATTTTGCCAATAGCATACGCAATTGCTTTTTGATATTGTAATAAGCCTTCTTCAAATTTATTATTCCTGATATAGTAATCTCCCAGATTTTCATAAGGAGAACTATAGTTTGGGTTATAAGCAATTGCTTTTTTTGAATTATCTAACCCTTCCTTATAATCCAGAGATTTAAGAGATGAAAGTGCAAGACTATTGTACACTTTTGCTATAGAGATGGAGTCTTTTTTGTCGAG
>CAKMZM010000027.1:5997-28210 GCA_929200365.1 uncultured Flavobacteriaceae bacterium
TTTTTACAAAATGAAATCACTTTATCAAAACTATATAGGGCTTTATAAAAATCCCCTATTGCGGTATACGAATTTCCTGATAATCTATGCACATCCATTGTTTTTTTATCTGTATCTCCTATGGCTATCAACTCAGTATAAGCATCAATTGCTTCAAAGTGATGTTTTCTTTTATAATTAAAGTAGCCAATATTAAATATTGAGTTTTTTAGGTCTTTATAGTTTATACTGTCTAGATTTTTTCTAATGTGCGCAGCTTTTTTTGCATATTCAATTCCTTGTTTCAAAAAAACATCATTTCTTTCTTGTCGCCACCTTACATTATAACACCATCTCACACTGTAGTCATGATAACAATCTGCCAAGACTTTTGGAGTCATCAATTTAGTGTTTTTTAAAAAAAAAGAATCTAATTTTTGTTGGCGCACTTCGGTAGTATATGCTGAAGCAATAATCTTGTGTAGATTTTCTTTTTGTTGTGTAAAACAAAAGAAAGGTACTAATAAAAGCAGCAAAGTACTAAAAGTTGGTTTGTAGGTCATTATATAAAAATAAGCATTTTATATAAGTTAAAAAGCAGTTTTTTTTCTAGAAAAAAACTGCTTTCTACAAATAACTTTGTTGAAAATACTTATAGCGTTATTCTACGTCAGCAGTAGTTTCCAAATTGTCAACTACTTCTGATTGAGATTCAACATCAGGGAGTATTTCACTTACTTGTGATTCATTGATTTCATCTTTTTCACATGCAAAAAATAATACTCCAAGAATTGGTAATATATACAGTAAATTCTTCATAAACAAATAGTTTTTAAGTTATACATACTCTTCTGTAATTTTTATTAACATCCGAAAGTTACATAAAATTAATATATACAATCTATTTCTTGATGCTGTAGACTATAACCTTGCCTTCTTTAGTTACCATTTGCATATCCTGAGAAGTATATGCAGCATCAAATAGTTCATTTTTAATATTTGAAGGATGGTTATTGCCTTGATTATAGAAATCTGCTACCCTGGCAGTAGTATAGGCACAAGAAAAAGAATTACCTTCTGGTTGTTCCTGTTTTTCAGAAACTGGAAAGTATCCACTAAACGGAGCAACCATATCAATACTTATAGCACCATAGTTTGCCCTATCTGCCAATTTAACATTCTTTATGCTATTGGTGTCTGGGTCTATAGATGGTGTGTTGCTGGGGTCGTAGCCTGTTACGGTCAGTAGATTTGTAGAATCATAGCCCGAAGGAAAATGCAAATTCCCCCCTGTATCTACGTCTTGTGGTTGTTCATTTGTGAGTACATTACCTGCTGATGCCATAAATAAGGTGGTTCTCATTTTGCTATCGATCATCATTTTTAGAATTTCCTGATTTGATTCAGGTATTTCTTCAGGAGCTATATACCATCCAAAGCTCATATTTACAATGTCTATTTCAGGTTGTTTATGGATCACATAATTCATTGCACAAATGATATTCCAATACGAACCTCTACCATTTTCATCAAATGCTTTTACAGGTAAAACCCTGTAATCTAATCGCTTTTTGTCTAATTCTGAAGTGATAAGTTTGGTGACCAATGTACCATGACCAGCATCGTCTTGTACATCTGGATCTTTATTAGTAAAATCCCAACCCGAAGTCTCACCTGGGCAATTTTGATTTTTTGAGTTGCTATATAAAAAAGGTTTAGAAAATGAAGCATAATCTATTCCCGTATCAATGATAGCGATATTTATGGTATTTCTGTTTCCGGGTGGAGCTATTAGATCATTTTGGGTTGATGCTCCAAGCGCTATTTGCTGATTATCGATAGAAAAATATAACTGGTAATCGCCTTCTACATCGGCAGTAGTTTCTAAGTTATCCACTACTTCTTCGACTGTGATAGAGTCATTGTTGACCATCCATAATTCCAGATCATTATCTCCGCAAGAGCATGTTTTGTGTTTTTTAACATGATTTCGATTCCTTAATTGATATCGTTGCGAATCCGTAAGATATGGTTTATAGCGAACAACTACTTGATTTCTCGATTTTATAGCTGGTCGACTTACAGATTTAGAATGACCTATTGCTGGCGTTATTTCAGAATCATTGTTTGACTTCATTATCATTTCTTCATCAGTGGTACATCCCTGAAGAATTAAAAACAGTATCCCTAAAAGTAATAAAATGTGTTTTTTCATGAGTATTGATTTAATTTTTTGGTTAAAAATTCACAAACCTAGTTTTCTCCCCTTTTATAACGTAAATAAAATATTATCTAAATTTGCGTGTTTCTATCTTAGGATATACAAAATGCACAAATGTTACCCTGAGACAATAATTTTTTTATTTACATTTGGTTTTTATTTCAGCTTTTAGACCTATTTAGAGTACATGACCAACAAAAAACATGATGATTTCTTACTGAAAAGCCTTACCTCTGGTAATGAAACCGGGATTCTTGAAATCTATAAAAGCATATACCCTAAAGTCTTAAGGTATGTGCTAAAGCATGATGGATCAGAGGATGATGCTAAAGATGTTATGCAAAAAGGATTATTACAACTTGCTGTAAGGGTACAAACCAAAAAACTTGAGATTACAACTACTTTTGAAGGATATTTGTTTACTACTTGTAAGAATGTATGGAGAAGAGAAGCAAAGTTATCAAAAAGACGGGTAACAAACAATCGTGTTATTGATCTAGTACATGAAGAACGAGAAATCGCGTTAGCTGCTTTTGAACAAGATCAATGGGAGTTGTTTCAGGAAAAACTATTGGAAATCTCAGAAAACTGTAGAAAAATTCTAAAGCATTTCTTTAATAAAACACCTTATGTCAAAATTGCAGAAATTTTTGGATATGCTACAGAAAATACTGTAAGGCAACGTATTTTTAAATGCAAATCAAAGCTTAAAGAAGCCATACAGTCAGATGCTCGTTATAAAGAATTGAAATCCCTATGAATGATTTAGAAAAAGAAATACAGTTATATCTTTATGGAGAAATGACTTCTGGCGAAAAGATGATTTTTGAAGAAAAAATAAATTCTGATCCTCAATTACAAAAGGATATCAATACTTATCAGGAAATGTATGCGATGTATAATGATACTGATTGGAATACTACAGCATCTACTACAAAGAACAGTAAAGTTATTGCGTATGAAGCTTTTTTGAAAAGTGAAAAAGGGAGAGCGATTGCAAATAGTATAAAAAATACAGAGAGGACATATTTTGAAGAAAAATCGACATCAGATATAAAAAAATGGATACTCTATGCAGTGTCTGTTGCAGCAATTCTTATTATAGGCTTTTTTATAGTATACCAATCTAGCTCTGCTATAAATGGTAAAAGCTTATATGCAGAGTATAAGAATTGGAATACTCTTCCTTCTTTAACCTTAAGAGATGAAAATACTGCTCTTGCAACAGCAGAAAAGTTTTTTAGAGGTCAAAACTATCAGGAGGCATTAGATAGATTTCTTGAGTATCAACAGACACAGTCTGAAGATCAGAACCCTCAAATTATATTGTATATTGGTATTGCACAATTAGAGTTAGATCAAGACGAAACTGCAATACAAACTTTTGAGAAATTATTACATAGCAATACACTTGATGCTTCAAAAGCAAATTGGTATCTGGCATTAGCGTATTTAAAAATGAATAAAATTATTAAGGCTAAAGAAAAGTTACAAATTATTATTGATGACTCTAAAAATGATCAATATGAAAAGGCAATAGATTTATTTAATTCTCTTTAAAACTTTTTAAGGTAAAGAGTTAGTTTTGGTATAGAAGTGGTTTAAACTTTTTTCAATTCGCTATAAAAATGTCTTTTTTCACTCAATTTTCGTCTTTTTCTTACTTCGTAGCGCTGCTATGAAGTGCAAAAAACACTTCAATTGATCAAAAAAATACTATTTTTCGCCAGAATCAAAAAAGTTTAAACCACTTCATAAATAATAATTCAACTCATTTCTATATTGTTTAATTTTTGTTCATGTACAAAGAAAAAAACATTTTAAAACCCAACCGCAGTATCATCTCCTCTTTTATCAGCACCACCTTCCAGACTTCCGTCAGGAAGTACAAGAATACCATCAACCTTGCCTATAATTTTAGCATCTTCCTCATTGATTTGATACCCTTTTTGCCGTAAGCTGTCCAGTAGAATGTTATCAAATGACTTTGGCTCAAATATGATTACATCAGGTAACCATTGATGATGAAAACGAGGGGCATTGACCGCTTCCTGCATAGTCATACCAAATTCTTTTACATTCAAAATAGTTTGAAGTACAGAGGTAATAATTGTAGCCCCGCCGGGAGTACCAACAGACATCCAGAATTTTCCGTCTTTTTCTACAATTGTAGGGGTCATAGAACTAAGCATTCTTTTTTCGGGAGCAATAGCATTGGCTTCTGCACCTGTTAATCCAAACATATTGGGTACACCAGATTTAGTGCTAAAATCATCCATCTCATTATTTAGAAAGAACCCTAATTCTGGAACATACAATTTCGAACCATAAGCCCCGTTAAGTGTTGTCGTTACAGAAATCGCATTTCCAAATTGATCTGCAATAGAGTAGTGGGTCGTTTCATCACTTTCATATCCAGGAATTATTCCACAGTTTATATCTGATGACAATGTAGCTTTATCAAAACTAAAATCTAGCATGCGATCAGAAAGATAAGATTCACTAATTAGAGTGTCGACTGGGATTTTTACAAAATCAGGATCACCCAAATAGAAACTACGATCTGCATAAGCTCTTCGTTCTGCTTCTGTAATAATCTGTATGCTTTTAAGAGAATTATGACCATAGTTGCTTAGATCATAAGATTCGATCATCTTCATAATCTGAGCAAGACATATACCTCCACTTGAGGGCGGAGACATAGAAGTTACAGTAAGATTTTTATATTGAAACTGTATCGGTTTACGCCATTTTGCTTCGTATTGTGCCAAATCATCCATAGTGATGATACCACCGCGGGATTGAATGAAATCAACTAGTTTTTGCCCAGATTCACCGTTATATAACTCGGCAGCTCCATTTTTAATGATCCTTTCGAGTGTTTTTGCCAGTTGTATGTTTTTTAAAGTATCATTGGCTTTATAACCTCTCAGGATCGGAATTGTATCTTCATTGGCTTCAAAAAATAAATCTTTATATTGTATAAAGCGTTTTTCTTGCTTTTGGGTAATCACAAAACCCCTTTTTGCCAATTGCACTACAGGGGTAAGTATTTCTTCTATAGGTAAGGAACCAAATTTTTTATGCACTTCAAAGATACCGGCAATGGTTCCGGGAACGCCAACTGCCATAGCTCCCAATTGACTTTTTTCGGGAATAGGATCACCTTTATCATCCAGATACATGTCTTTTGAAGCTGCCAATGGAGCTTTTTCTCTATAATCTAATGCTCCAGTTTTTCCATTTGCTAGGCGATATACCATAAATCCTCCACCGCCTAAATTTCCGGCATATGGATAAGTTACGGCAAGAGCCATTGCTGTACCAACCATAGCATCAAAGGCATTTCCTCCTTTTTTCATAATGTCAGTTCCGATTTTTGACGCCTCTTCTCGGGCAGAAACTACCATTGCTTTTTGGGTAATCAAACCAACAATGGGTTTATCCTTTTGCGCTGATTCTGTATTGGTCTTACAAGAAAAACCTGCTATCAATACTGAGATGTAAAATAGGTAATGGTATAATTTTAATCTCATAATTTTCTTATTTCATTTTTTGTATACAATTCTAATTCTTCAAAAAAAGAACGAAATTCTTTGTCAAAATCAGTGTAGTATTGTTCAAGTTCTATAACGGCAAAATTCATCCCCGATTTGTTTTTTGTTCTCTGATTCATTTGATATAATATTGTACCAATCCCAGGAATAGTAGCATAGCTAAGAAGCCAGTTGTCTTTAATCATATACGGAAGAAAATTTTGAATTTGTTTAGGTAAAACTTCATGATATTCATGCAATAAATCATAAAATTCTGCAACATACGTTTCGAGAGGAATATCAGAATACTCTTTCCAATTAGCTGCCAGAAAATGATCATAAAGAACATCTACGATTACAGTACTGTAATGTCTATATTTAGGAAATAACCTAGATGCGCTTTTTCTTACAATAGCATGAGTATCTGTGTACGAATCAATTTTACGATGTAACGTTATACCTTGTTGAATACGATTTGGGTACTGCAAATATTTTTTTCCTTTAACAGAATCAGCAATGAAATTACCTATTTTTAGTTCAGGGTCTTCTCCGGAAAGGTAAATATGGGCTAAAAAATTCATTGGGTTAAAATACGATTTTTTGAATATTAATGTAGATTAATTAAAATGGTTTGTATGATAAATAGTAATGCCTGTAAAAAATCATATCTGTATTCGTAAATTTATAATCTATTAAATTGTAGCTGTTTGTCATATCTTGTACATTTGTTCGAAATAGAAAAAACTAATCAACATATATGACATTAATAAAATCAATTTCAGGAATTAGAGGTACAATCGGAGGAAAAGTTGGAGAAAACCTTACTCCGATAGATGCAGTAAAATTTGCTTCAGCTTATGGAAGTTGGCTGAAAAATGAAACTAGAAATGATCATCCAACTGTTGTGGTTGGTCGGGATGCCCGAATTTCGGGAGCTATGATTCAGCAATTAGTAATGAATAGTTTGGTTGGATTAGGAATTCATGTTATTGATTTAGGACTTTCTACAACTCCTACAGTAGAGATTGCTGTTCCTTTAGAAAAAGCAGATGGAGGAATAATTCTAACCGCCAGCCATAATCCAAAACAATGGAATGCATTAAAATTGCTTAATCACAAAGGAGAGTTTTTAAATGCAGAAAACGGTAAAAAGATTCTCAATATAGCAGAAAATGATGAATATATCTTTGCAGATGTTGATCATCTGGGAAGTATAACGGTAAATGAAACCTATATTGATAAACATATCGAAGAGGTGTTAAATTTATCTTTGGTAGATGCAGAATTGGTAAGTAAATCTGGTTTCAAAGTTGTTGTAGATGCTGTTAACTCAACAGGTGGTATTGCAATACCAAGGTTGCTAAAAAAAATGGGAGTAGAAACTATAGAGTTGTATTGCGAACCTAACGGACATTTTCCTCATAATCCAGAACCTTTAAAAGAACATCTTACCGATTTATCTGCAATGGTAGTAAAAGAAAAAGCAGATATGGGTATTACTGTTGATCCTGATGTAGACCGTCTGGCTTTTATGAGTGAGAATGGAGAAATGTTTGGAGAAGAATATACATTGGTTGCCTGTGCAGATTTTGTATTAGGAAAAACTAAAGGTAATACAGTTTCTAATTTGTCATCAAGCAGGGCATTAAGAGACGTAACAGAAAAACATAGTGGTAATTATGAAGCAAGTGCTGTAGGCGAAGTTAATGTCGTTGAATTGATGAAAACAACTAATGCGGTTATAGGAGGAGAAGGTAATGGGGGGATTATTTATCCAGAATCACATTACGGAAGAGATTCTTTGGTAGGAGTAGCCTTATTTCTTACACATCTGGCAGAAAAAAAATGCAGTGTAAGTGAACTTCGGGATAGTTATCCCGCTTATTTCATGAGTAAAAATAAAATTCAACTAACTCCAGATTTAGACGTTGATGGTATTTTAAAAGGATTTCATTCAAAATATGTTTCAGAAGAGGTCTCTACTATTGATGGCGTAAAAGTAGATTTTGCAGATTGTTGGGTTCATTTGCGTAAAAGTAATACAGAGCCTATCATTCGTATTTATACTGAAGCTTTAAGCCAAGAAAAGGCAGATCAATTGGCAGAAGATACTATTTCTACTCTAAAGGAAATTGCAGGGGTTTAAAGATTGTAAATTAAATTCTGTCTGAATTGAAAAATATTAATATCAAATCAACTATAAAACACAATAAATATATGTGTTTATTTCTTCTCTTATTTCATTGTAAAAAACTTCCGTAGCTAAGGCTATGCAAGTTTTTTATAGCTTTATAAGAAAAGAAAGCAACTTGCCCCTATTATATCACATTTTATAATTCATTTGGTATAACTTTATCCAAACAGATAACGATGACAAACGAAGAACAACAAGCATTAGAAAAAAGGCGATAGCTCATTTATGTCAGGTAAAAGTTTATTTGGTAATGAAAGTGCTATTATAGTAGATTTGATTTATCAGGTTAATCTACTGTAGCACCTTCTGGGATTTGTGAATTTCTATGTTTCCAGCGTTTGTGAGTCCATAAGTAATATTGAGGTTTTTCGCGTATTTGATTTTCAAGCAATTGAATGTATTTTTTTATAATAAAATATGGCTCTTCATCTTTACTATTTTCAGAGATAGGAATAAATCTTACTTCGTAATGCCCTCGTTTTACTTTTTCTACATGAAGATATAACACAATAACATCAAGTCGTTGTGCTAAGAATTCACCTCCCAGAAATATAGGAACTTTGATTCCCATAAAATCTGTCCAATATTTTGCATTACTAATTTTTGGAGATTGGTCAGAAATCATACCATAACTACAAATATTACCATCTTTTTTATCTTTAATGATTTGTCTTGCAACTTTATGACTTGGAATAAGACGGGAGTCAAAACGACCTCGAATGCGATGTGCAAGACGATCAAAATACTTGTTTTCTATTTGCTTATAGATTCCTACACACGGGTTTAAAGATACAAGATCTACGGCATTAGACCATTCGAAACTACCATAATGCCCCATTAATGTAATAATACTTTTGTTCTTTCTTTCATATTCATGAAACTCATCAAGATTTACAACCTTATAACGTTTTATTAATTCCTCTCTAGAAATCGAAAGTGATTTTGTCATTTCTAAAAACATATCACACATATGTTTATAGAATAACTTGCAGATATCCTGAACTTCTTTCTTAGATTTTTCAGGAAAGGCTAAATGTAAGTTCTCGGTTACTGTTTTTTTTCTATACCTGATAATATAATATACCAAGATATATGTACAAGTAGAAAAAGCATAAAACAATCGCCAAGGTAATTTAGAAATGCCTAATATTATAGGGTAAACTAAGTAATAAATGATTAATTGCATAAATTGTGAAGTAGTTAAAAACGTACAAAGGTAAGTTTTTTAAAGTATTAAGCGAATATGATGTTTTAATCTATACATAAGTTTTTTAAGAATGAGTACATTACTATATTTTTTTAGCATTTGTTAAGACTATAAATAATATGAATTTGGTTTTCTAATGATCTTTTATGTACAGGATAAAAAATAATTATGTTTAACTCAAAATTATATTGTTAAGCTATTATCAAGATTTTATAGATTTTTAAAACATGCTCAGTAATAAAGTGATATTTTGATTGGGTTTTTTGAGGTAAAAATATATAGTATATTTGAACAAAATTAAAGTTGTATGGGGACACTTGACATGGTTATAGTTATAATTATTGGCGCCAATGTATTAATGTCATTAAAAGGATTTAATGACTTTTCATTTTTTGAAAAGTATAAGTTTAATATAGGAGGAATAAGAAAAGGAGATCAGATCAGAATGCTAACTTCGGGTTTTTTGCATGCCGATATGATGCATTTGTTCTTTAACATGTTTACACTTTATTTTTTTGCACCTATCGTTGTTAACTTCTTTGGAAATGTTAAGTTTTTAATTGTATATTTTGGTAGTTTATTGGTTGGGAATTTATTCTCCTTGTTTTTTCATAAGGATGAATATCATTATAGTGCGGTAGGAGCGAGTGGAGCCGTTTCTGGAGTTATATATGCAGGTATTTTATTTAGACCTGATATGAGTTTATATTTAATGTTTATTCCAATCCCTATTCCTGCATACGTTTTTGGGATAGGATATTTATTGTATTCTATTTTTGGAATGAAGAATAAAATTGGAAATATAGGTCATGATGCCCATTTTGGAGGGGCAGTAGGAGGGTATGTAATAACTCTAATTATGGCACCTTGGTTGTTTCAAGAAAATTTATTCATGATAGGTCTATTGGCTGTCCCAATTATTATTCTTTTTATTTTACAAAGATTAGGAAAGCTATAACTAAAAAACGACCTAAAAAGGTCGTTTTTCGATTATCTTCTTTTTTTGTGAATTAAAGAGATTTTTGTTCTAGTAATTCTGAAATTTTCTTTTCTAAAGCAGGTCCTCTTAGATTTTTGGCAATTACATTTCCCTTTTCATCAATAATAAAAGTGGCGGGGATAGATCTTACACCATAAGCTCTGGCAATAGGTTCTTGCCAGAATTGTAAATTAGAAACATGATTCCATTGCAGATTATCATCTGCAATTGCTTTGACCCAAGCTTCTTGTTTCTTATCTAATGACACTCCGATAATGTTAAGTCCTTTATCATGATATTTGTTATATACTTTTACAACATTTGGGTTTTCTATCCTACAGGGTTTACACCAAGAGGCCCAAAAATCGATAATGGTAATTTTACCCATAGATTCTTTAAGAGATAACATTTTACCATCGGGAGTTGGAGCAGAAAAGTCATCGGCAATAACCCCAACATCTATTTTCTTTTGTTTTGAAGCTACAATTGCATTATTAATTAACAGATTTACGTTTTTACCCAACCTTGTAGTTTTTAAAGAGTCATTTACGGCATCAAATTTCAATTTAGCTTCTTGCGGATTTAACATTTTAAGATTTAAAAGTTCTGTGATAGCTATAACTGATACCAAAGAATTAGGATGATCGGCAACACTTTTCCTGAATTGTTTTTCTTTCTCTATCAATTCTTGTCTTTCGAGAGCTATTTTAACCACTTTATCTGTTTCTCCTAATTTTGTGGCGATCTGATATTGATTATTTAAATTTAATTTCTCTTCACCATATTTTTCAAGAGTAGTAGTATAGGAAAAGAATAATTCATTTTCAGAACCTCCTTTAATTACAGAAGATCGCAAACTATCTTTATAAATAGTCATTTCTATAGGACTGTTCTCAGCCATGAACAATACATTTCCTCGAATGTCCTTAAAAGTCAGGTAATTAAAGTCACTATTCTCTGGAGGAGGTAAAGCAATTTGAAATTTATCTTGTTGTATACTTGCAGAGTCAATAATAATAGGTCTGTTGGATTGACTAATTTGGTTAACATACACTACTGTCCCATCTTTAAAGCCAATAGTGTCAGCAGTAATAGTATAACCTTTTTGATCTTTTTGACATGCTACAAGTAGGAGAGTTGTAACAAGTAGTGCAATTCTTTTCATAGTATTTAGATTAATTGATTGTAAAAATAAAGAATACTAAGTATATACTCCAAAAATTAACGTTGTAGATAAAAAAAAATGTTAATAGATGTTTTTATGAGAAACCTTAAATCAATTTTTTTTGTATCTTTTGTGTAACAAACTCTATAACTTTTCAGTCTAATTTAATTAATTGTATTTGTCAGATATATAAATAGTATAGCTTTACTTTGTTTAAAATTATGATTTAATAAATGGTTAATATCTAGCAATACTATTTGGGTTGTATTATTTTTGTAAACTATTAGAAAAGAATAGACATGAAAGGCTTAGAACAAGATTTTCCATTAGACATATTGATTAGTTTTTCAAAGCTTTTTGAGTATTATAGAGAATTGCTCATAAATGGTAATGAACTTGTTAAGGATAGAGCTTCTCGAATTTTAAAAATTGCTGAAGAATATCCTGAACTTGAAGAAGGGATAGGAGAAGAAAAGAGAATAAAAGAATTACTCCCGCAGATTGATTTGGTACTAGAGGATTCTTTTGTTTCGTTACTTCAATCAAATGAGATAAAGATAGCAACAATTCCTTTTCATAATATAGTTATAAAATCATCTCTGCGTTATCAAAATATAATAAAAGCAGCAGGTAAAGATTTTGAACCTCAGATCAAAAATTTTGATGAACATCATTGTTTTATTATGGGATGTAGTATGATTTTGGGAAATTATTATGATTATGATATTGATTTTAGAAGACCTTTCTTTTATGATATTCCTGATGCTATGGGAATAATGAGACATTATAGGATTATGTATAATGTTGATTTTGTAGATATTATTAAAACAGATAGCGCCAAAGATATTACAGATGAAGATGTAGCAGAATTATTAGATAATTTTGAGAATGTAGATATTTGGAAAGAAAAATTTCCTCCACATAGTTGGATTTTTAAAGGTGTTGTACTTGCAAATATGTTTGATGTTACTACAGATGTTTCTTTGTCTGATTTTAAAACTAGCCTTATTAAATACGATAAAACTCAAGGAGATTTCGTTGGGAGTTTTCAACAAATTTTTAGATCAATATTTAATCTGTATGAAATTAATGTCGGTTTTTCTAATTACAACCCAGAGGAAGGAGTATTAGAAAGAGTCCCTTTTAAGAATATAGATAGTTATATTTTGTCGGATAAATATTCTGATTGTTGTAAATCAGCTTTGTGTGATGGAACATATCATTATCTTTTTGAGCAGTCTACTTATTTTGCTATTTCAGATGTAAAAAAGTATCAAAAAATAGACAAAAGCGAGGTAATGTATAAAAATTTGATGACTCAGAACATTAATAGTGCAATATTCGCCCCTATAAAAAAAGAGGATAAATTATTAGGGATTTTAGAAATAGTATCACCTAATGTTCATGAATTGAACAGTATTAATGCTAATAAATTGCAGGATGTTATGCCATATTTGGTAGATTCGGTTTTACGTTCTAAATCAAAAGCAGAGAATGAACTAGAGCTAATTATTCAGCAAGAATGCACATCGATTCACCCTAGCGTACATTGGAAATTTAAACAAGAAGCAAAGCGGTTTATACGTGCTATGGTAGATGAAAATCCTGTATCGTTTAGAGAAGTTGTTTTTGAAAATGTATATCCATTGTATGGGCAAATTGATATAAAAGAATCTTCTGATGCTCGCAATCAGGCAATACAAAAAGATCTAGTACTACAACTTAAAGGAATCTCTAAGGTGATTAATAAAGTTATAGAATCAGACCCAATGCCTATTTATGAGCAATTAAAATATAGAACAAATCAATATATTGATTCTATAACAGAACAATTACAAGTAGATAGTGAACAGAAAATTTTAAGCTTCATTAAAAAAGAAATCACTCCGTTATTTAAACATCTTAAACAAAAAAATATAGAACTCGATGCTCTTATTGGTCAATATGATAATATGCTGGATAAAGTTATAAAAACAGTGTATAAACATCGTAAAGCATATGATGATTCTGTTATGCAAATTAACAAAAAAATGGCATCCTTGTTAGATCAAAAACAAGATGAAGCACAAGGAATGTATCCTCACTATTTTGAACGATTTAAGTCTGATGGGGTAGAGCATAATATGTATATAGGAGAGTCGATTACAAAACAAAATAGTTTTAATAAAATCTATTTATATAACCTAAGATTGTGGCAACTGCAAATAATGTGCGAAATGGAAAATGCATATTATCAAATGAAAAAAGATTTGCCCATAGTATTAGATGTAGCTTCTATGGTTTTGGTATTTAATTCTTCTTTGTCGGTTAGGTTTAGAATGGATGAAAAAAGATTTGATGTCGATGGAACCTATAATGCAAGATATGAAATTGTAAAAAAACGAGTTGACAAATCAAAAATCAAAGGTACTGATCAACGAGTTACAGAAAAAGGAAAGTTGGTAATTATATATTCTCAACGTTCTGATGAAAAAGAATACATTAAGTACCTCAACTTTTTGCAATCTAAGAATTATCTCGAAGAAGAAATTGAGATAGTTGAATTAGACAATCTACAGGGAGTTACGGGGTTAAAAGCACTTCGGGTTAATATTTTATATCACAAAAATGAAGAAGATAAAGAATACTATACATATGAAGATTTGATGAAAGAAATTAATTGAGTAGAATGCGAGTAATTATTGAAGTGAGTTAAACGCAATAATAAATGAAATAGCAGAGGTTACAATCCCTATCATAAAAACTGTGTAAGTAACTCTTAAGATTTTATATTTTTTATGCAAAACTTTACCCAAAAAGTAAAGATCCTTTATCATTGTATCATAGATATATTCTTTATCGTTCATAAGATTTGTCATTGCCGATTTGTATTCATCTAATGGCATTTTATGAAAATTCCCAAAAAATAATAAGTTTACTTTTTTTGCTTCAATTTCTTTACGTGTAAATTCTCCACTTGTTACATTAGGACGTGTGGCCAATACAGATAATATTATAGAAGCAATACAAAATATAATAAATATCAAAGTTGGATATATTAGATATTGATTAGAAGGGTTGTCTAGTTTAGGGATAAGATTTGATAGCGCCAGAGATATAATAATAGCATTTACCGAAAGTAGAATATTGGCTTTTGTATCAGCAATATCACTTAGTTTCATATGATTTCTTAATGTAACCCTGAACAAAGTCTGTATTCCTTTTTCTGGGTTTTCTTCTCTCAATATTTTTTTTAATTTTTCCTTTTCTTTTTTCTTCTCCTTTTTTAATTTACTTTGTTCTTCTAGCATTTTGGTAAGATTTTCCTCTTTTTTTGGTTTCCAATGTGAGATAGCATATTCGGTATAATATTGATGTTTGTTTTGAAACAGGTCGATATTAGCTTTAAGCCAATCAGAGGGGGTTAAATCTTTAACATTATTAAGTTTAAATTCACACCTTAATAGTTCACTTGTTTTTCCATAATAATCTTTTGCAAAATGTGAAGCGTCTGCATCCCTTATAATTTCTTCCATACGATTAGTAGGTACATGTTCCATTTTGGTTGCCATAATCTGTTTTGAGACTTTATTTATAATCTCTTGTGAAACATTTTGTTTCTCTAAGAAATCCTTTGCTATCTCTACACTATATTCCTCATGATTTTTAAAACTTTTAGAATACCCAGTATCATGTAACAATGCTGTGAGGAGCAAAATCTCTATATCTTCATCAGATAAAGAGGTGTTATCAATAATTTCTTTTGTACTTTTAAATACTCTTTTGGTGTGATCATAATTATGGTAGATGCAATAGTTAGGTAACTCTTTTTCAAAGAGTTCCGAAACAAAATGATCTGTTTTTTCTAGTAGAGAAGACATACTTTTAATTTTTCGATAACCAAAATAATTAAAAAAAAGAGATTGTACTTCAAACAATGAATAAATATAATAAGATTCTAATTATTTGTGCTGCTTTATTAATTAGCTCATGTGCAACATACGCTCCTCAATATAAAGTCGAAAATTTTAGCCAAACATTACCGAAAGGGGTGATTGAAAAAACATTTTACCTGATTGGAGATGCAGGGTATTCTAAAACGAATGAAAGTACAAAAGGACTATCGATTCTTGAAAAGGTATTAGATACGGCAAAAACAAAGAATGATTACCTTATTTTTTTAGGAGATAACATTTACCCAAAAGGAATGCCTAAAAAAGAATCTCCAGAAAGACTTATAGCAGAACATAGTATTGATGCTCAAATTAATGCAGCTAGAGATTTTAAGGGAAATGTTGTTTTTATTCCAGGAAATCATGATTGGTATAATAATGGGGTAGAGGGATTAAGAAGAGAAGAGAAATATGTAACCAAACAAATAAGTACCAAAAAAGCTTTTTTACCCTCAAAAGGGTGTCCGGTCGAGAGTGTAGAAATTAGTAGCAAGGTACATTTACTAATTTTAGATACTCAATGGTATTTAGAAAATTGGGATAAAAACCCTACAATCAATGATAATTGCGAGATCAAGACTCGCGAAAAATTCTTCATAGAAATAAATGGAGAATTAAAAAAGCATAGCAAAAAAACCATTCTTATTGCAATGCACCATCCCATGTTTACTAATGGCATACATGGCGGGAAGTATAGTTTTGATAAGCATATTTTTCCTTCAAAGAAGAAAATACCTCTCCCGATTTTAGGTTCATTGGCTGTTCAGATACGATCACAAGGAGGAGTTTCTACCCAGGATTTATCAAATATTCATTATAATAGATTAATGAAAAGGCTATCTACGATGACAAGAGATTTGGAAAAAGTGGTTTTTGTCTCAGGTCATGAACATTCTTTGCAATACATTGATAGTGATGGAATAAAACAAATTGTATCAGGCTCTGGATCTAAAACCTCACCTGTTTCTTTGGGAAAAGATGGATTGTTTGCATTCTCAGGAGAAGGTTTTGCAATATTGGATGTGTATAAAGATGGTTCTTCTAATGTTCGTTTTTTTGGAAATGATAATGGTAATCCAAAATTAATGTATCAAACTAAAGTTCATCAAAAAGAGAAAGAATTTAATTATAATGAGATTAAGGATTCTTTTAAACCAGAAGTTGCGGCATCAATTTATACTGAGGATGAAGTGAAAAAATCAAAATTATATCAATCAATATGGGGGGATCATTATCGATATGTGTATGGAACCAATATAAAGGTACCTGTAGCCACTTTAGATACTTTAATGGGAGGTTTTATTATTGATAGGCAAGGAGGAGGGCAGGTAACAAGATCTTTACGACTTATTGACAAAGAAGGAAAACGTTATAGTCTTAGAGCAATGCGTAAGAGTGTTACACAGTTTTTACAAAAAGGAGTATTTAAATATACGTATATTGAAGATGGGTTTGATAATACATTTACAGAAGATATACTTTCTGATTTCTACACATCAAGCTATCCTTATGCATTTTTGACTGTTGCTACATTGGCAGATGCTATAGGAGTATATCATACAAACCCCAAGTTGTTTTATATCCCTAAGCACCCTGCATTGGGTAAATACAATAAAAATTTTGGTGATGAAATATATTTTTTAGAAGAACGTCCTGGAAAAGAATATAAAGAAGAGATTACTTTTGGAAAACCAGATGATATCGAAAGTACAGATGATCTGTTAAGCAAGCTTAGGAAAAACGAAAAATATCAAATAGACGAAGAGCATTATATAAGAACTAGGCTTTTTGATATGATTTTAGGAGATTGGGATCGTCATTCTGATCAATGGAGGTGGGCACGTTTTGATGCCAAAAATGGTAAAGAGTACAGACCTATCCCTAGAGATAGAGATCAAGTTTTTTCTAATTATGATGGAGTACTTTTAGATGTCATAAAATTTGTAGTCCCATTAGCACGTAAATTTCAGGTATATAATGGAGAACTTAAAAAAATAAGATGGATTAATCAATCAGGACTAGCATTAGATAGAACATTAATTCAAAATTCTGGAAAAAAAACCTGGATAGAACAAGCAAAATATATAAAAAAATATCTTTCTGATGCCGATATAGAAAAAGCATTTGCCAGCCTTCCCAAAGAGCTTCAGGATAAAGATGCAGAAAAAATAAAAAAAGACCTTAAGCTCAGAAGAGATCATATTGAAGATATCGCTAATCGATACTATACATATCTTTCAAAACATGTTATTCTTAAGGGAACAGATAAAGATGATCTTTTTGAAATATTTAGAGAAAAGGGTAAAACAACAATAAAAATTTCGAGAATAAAAGGAAGCAAAAAACAAAAACCATATACTAATAGAGTTTTTGATGCTAAAGAGACTAAAGAGATTTGGATTTATGGATTAGATGATGATGATAAATTTGTTGTAAAAGGAAAAGGAAATAATCTAATAAAAATTCGAATAATTGGTGGTCAAAATAATGATACATATGTACTAGAAAACGGAAGAAAAGTAAAAGTATACGATCATAAATCAAGACCTAACACTATAGAGAAAAAAGGTGGAGCAAAATTTATATTAAGTAACACCTATGATTACAATGTTTATGATTATAATAAGTACATAGGAAAAACAAATACTATAATACCCTTTATTGGCTTTAACCCAGATGATGGGCTTAATATAAATGTGACAGATGTATATACGATAAACGGGTTTAAAAATACTTCGTACCATAGTAAACATAAAATTAAAGCAGCATATTATTTCCAGACAGAAGGATATGATTTATCATACTCAGGAGAATTTATAAAAGCATTAGGAAACTGGAATTTTCTTGTTGATGCAGTATATACAAGTGAGAATTTTTCACAAAACTTTTTTGGGTATGGAAACACTACTCTAAATCCTGATAAGGAACTGAATTTGGACTATAATAGAGTAAAAAAAGGGATTTGGTTACTTGCTTTAGGGGTTTCTAAAAGAAATCTTTATGGTAGTGAATTTTCAATTAAAACAGCATTTGAAGGCATAAAAGTTCAAGATACCCAAGGTAGAATTATTACATCGGGATTAGATTTTATAGCTATGGATACTGATTTTTTTGAAAGAAAGTATTTTACAAATCTGGACTTAATGTATACATTCGAAAACTACGATAATACTATTAATCCTAGCAAAGGAATGCTATTTAAATTACAGACAGGTGTTAGAATTAATATAGAAGATTCGAATAGAGTATATGGATATATTTATCCAAGATTAGGTTTTTATAATTCGATTACTCGAGATCGAAAACTGGTACTTAAAACAGACATAATTGCAGAAATTAATATTGGTAATAATTTTGAATTTTATCAAGGTGCCAGTTTAGGAGGGGCTAAAGGATTGAGAGGATATAGGGAGGAACGTTTTACTGGCAAAAGCGCGCTGGCATTTAATGGTGATTTGAGATATAGTTTTGATAAATTTAAGACAGGATTATTGCCACTACAATTAGGCCTTTTTGGAGGATATGATATTGGTAGGGTATGGTTAGATAATGAAAACTCTGATAAGTGGCACGATTCTGTAGGCGCAGGAATCTGGCTTAATGCTATGAATATTATTGGAGGGCAACTAGGATTATTTACTAGTGAAGATGGAATACGGTTTACATTTGGTTTTGGATTAAGTTTATAGAAAATTTAAATGTAAGTGATGTAGCTATAGTGTATCTACTTCTTTATGATAACGGTTTATAGAAAGCAGGGAGTTTAAAACATACTCTTAGTTTACAGTGTTGAAATGTATTGTAAAAGTTTCGAGGTTGTCATTTTTGTCCCAGGGTCTGCGTTTCTCCAATACACTTGGCAATAGACAAGGAAAATTGGAGATACATTATTTATCGGACATTCATGAAAGCCTTGAACTCATTTTTGGTATGGGCGAGTATGCGTAACTCTTTTATGTAAATTAAAAAACAAGTCACTTAGTGTAAATAGGGATTATTTATCAATAACTTACCTAAAATTGCATAATATAGATTATGGAAATTGTTATTATAACCTATTCAGGTATAACTAATACTTTCTTCAAATCTGGGTTAGTTGAAATCCATTCTTCCATATGAGATTTTAGTTTTGAAGGCATATTATCTTTTGTTAAAGTGCCAAATTCTATTTCATATAAATTTGCTATCGAATTTGCTTCATCATATATTTCTTTTCCAAGTATAGTAAGTTCATTATAAGGTATTTGCAATAATCCAAACCTTACCTGTCTTATTACTTCCTTTCGCCGGTGTATTAAAGAGTCTTTGAAATCAGATAATTTAATCACATTGTCTTCTATATTTTTAATAAACTCAGCAACTCCTGAAAAAACATAAACAGCGTGAAAAAGACCATTAAGAGGTCTTGGATCTTCTCTGAATGGGGAATAATAAAGTTCATCATTATGTTTAAATAAGCTTTCCGTTTCTTGTAATAGATAAAGTTCATTATGATGGTACTCGTGTACCAATGCTTCAGCTAATCTGAAATCATTATATGCTGATGATATAAAGATAACGCCGCTCAAATATTTGACTGACATACTGTTATGAGTTAATTGGTTTGGAGCATCCATTGGTATGTAGTACCTAATAAATGAGATCATTTGTGAATACAAATGTGGCATAGCAACTTCAATTAACTCTAATGATTTTGATATTAATTTGCTAAGGAAAATATCATTACTTGTTTCTGTTGAAATTCTCTCTGAATATTCTTCTTCAAAAAGTGAAATGTCTTTGGCAAAAATAAGCTCGCAGAAACCATGTTTTGTTATTTGGGTTTTAAATAATCTATTCTGATGACCAATTTTTTTTATATCGATTTTATCTTCTTTCATATCATCTCTCATAGAAATAATATGATTACTTTCTTTTTTTAAAGTAAGTCGCTCTGAATTGGAAATATATTTTATACCTAAATTTGGAAACACAAATTTTCCGCTAAATTTTCCACTTAATATAATCTCAAAATTATTTGGTATGTTATTAAAAAAAGAGTCAAAAAATGATCTAAATAGAAAATCACCAGTTGAATCAACTTTCTTTTTTTCATTTATAGAGCTATGGTAAAATCTTTGGAGGTTTTTCCAAAAAAAAGTAGTATTACTTTTAATTAGTTCATTAGGCTTCTTTTTTGATATGATATTGAATATTTTATCGTAGTTTTCTAATAATATCTTGTGGTTTTCTAGGTTGTCTCTTAGGTAAATAAGTTTCAAGAATCTAAGTTTATAAGCGTTAGATTCGGCTCCTTGTTTTAAGGCATTTTGCACAATTGATTTCATATTAGTTGAAGTTTACTATTAATATCTTGATGTATATGTGAAATTAATTTTTGCAAATCGTAACAATAAATACTAGGATTTCTGAATCCATTTTCTTGAGAATATCTATGAGGTAGATATCCACCTCCACAAACTTTTACATATTGGCAAATCTTACAAACCTCAGACAAGGAAACAGCACCCATTTGTCTACTCTTAACTGATATATGTTCAGTTACTTGATCAAATTTATGTTCAAATATATTAAACCCAAGTTTAGTAGCTCCATCATAAACAGATTTTAATGAATCTACTCCCTCAATTTCACCATTAGATTCGATAACAATTAAATCTACTGGCCCCAAACCAAATGATTCTACTTTACTTTGTCCTTTACATATTAAATTAATCAATGAGTTGAAAATTCTAACCTCAGTATTATTTGGGGTAGAATTCCAATATTCATAAGCATTAATAAGCCAATCACCGTAGATTGTATTTTGGAAATTATTTTTGTGAGGTGGATATCTATCGTGATTATCAAGAGGAAATAAAAAATCTATACCTGGTGGGTCATATGATAATAAATATCTTATAATGCTTGTAGGGTCAGTGGTTGGATTAATAACAGATAGGAAGCCTGAGAAGATTTTTTTATATTTTTTAGTCAATATATTGAGTTTTACTTCTAATTCATTTGAAGTAGGATTTCCCTTATGATCAACCCTATTAACATCGTTTATTGCCGGAGGGCCGTCAATGCTAACTCCTACGGTAATTCTTTTCTTTAAAAAGTATTCTCCCAGCTCATCATTAAAAAGCAATAGATTCGATTGCATTCCAATTGAAACATCAATATTAGCATCTCTAAAACAATGTTCAATACAGCTTACTATTTCAGATATATGTTTAAGTCCGCCTAACATTGGCTCTCCTCCGTGGAGAATTATCGATACATCTTTTTTATTATTATTAATTAAGTGTTCTTTTATTCTAAATAATGACTGAGTTATAGTTCTAGAATCCATTAAGGCAGGCTGATCTTTCCACCTTTGATCTTCTAAAGAATATATATAACAGTATTTACAATTTATATTGCATCTGCTGGCTATTTTTAATAGGAAAGTATGAAAAGGTATTTTTAGATAATCATTCATATGGAACAAAAATTAATGAGACGAACTCAATAATTAAGTGCCCGCCTCATAAAATGGGTAATTACTTTTTACTTGCTGGATTCATTTTTAACTCAAGATCAATAAATTTAGAAGCATCAGTCCCATGATTCGTGTGTGACCCGTGATTTTGATGTCCACTAGCAACTAATGATTCTGGACTTTTTACAAGCTCTATTAATGCATCTCTAAGCTTACCATTTTTAATTTCTTTTAAATCGTCAAGTGTAATTGAACTAAGATCAATTTGATCGAATTTAAGTTTTTTAGTATCCATAATTTGTAGAAATAAGAATTAAGTGATATGTTCAAGAAAAAACAAAAAATCCCATCCAAATAAAATTGGAATGGGGTTTTTTAGTAATCATTTAAATTTATTAAAATAAAATTAATTAATTGGTAATCAGATGTTAATGTTTTTTTTAATACTAACAAATATTTTAAATATCAGGGAATAAATCCTCTAGAAAGTTTTTTTCTACACTATAAAACTGCATAATGTATCTTATGGGAAATATT
>CAKMZM010000028.1 GCA_929200365.1 uncultured Flavobacteriaceae bacterium
TATTAGAATTCTGGTAACGGATTAGCTATTTACACCCCTGTATATTAGAATTCTGATTCTAAAAGTGTCTGATCCAAGATAGATTTACTACTACTAAAAAAAGATCAAGTGACTCAGTGTTTTGTAGCTCTTGAACATCTAAAATTATAACAGCATTAAAGTTTTTGTCTAAAGACGAAGGATTTTTTTCCGTTTCTCAATAGAAATATTAAGATAATACGTTGTTTAGGATACTAATGGGGTGTAATGCTTCGCGCTGTGTTCCATCTTTTATCTGATGCCTGCAACTGGTTCCTACAGCAACAATAATAGTATCATCAGGTGTTTTTCTTACTGATGGAAATAAGGTTTGCTCCCCTATTTGCATACTAATATCATAATGTTCTTTCTCATATCCAAAAGATCCTGCCATACCACAACATCCTGATGGGATGATAGTAACGTTGAAGTTTTTGGGTAAATTTAGAATCGAAAATGTATTGTGTATACCAGATAAAGCTTTTTGATGACAGTGCCCGTGTATTTTGATTGTTTTAATATCGGTAGTAAACATATCGGCAGTTATATTTCCTTTTTTTATCTCTGTATGCAAAAATTCATCAATCAAAAAAGTATGTGCTGCCACCGATATTGCTTTTTCTTTATCATCAACCAATCGCAAATATTCATCTCTAAAAGTAAGTATCGCAGAGGGTTCTAATCCTACCAAAGGTGTTTTTTTGGTAATCAGATTCTTAAAAATTTCAACATTATGATTCGCTATAACCTTAGCTTGTTTTAATAGTCCTTTTGAAATAAATGCACGCCCACTTTCTTTATGGTCAACAATTTTGACTTCATATCCTAATTTGGTGAGTAGCTCGATAGCATCTATCCCGATTTTGGTATCTAGATGATTCGTAAATTCGTCTATAAAAAAGTACACTGTTTTTATAGGTCGTTCAGGTTGTATTCTTTTTATGTTTTGTTTATACCAACTTCTCAAGGATTGTTTGCTTAACAAGGGTAAATTTCGTTGTTTGGCAACACCTAACATAGATTTTAAAATACTGGATGTTAATGTATTGGTGAATAAAAAATTTGTTATACTAGGAGTGATTCTTCCTATAGTATTCAATCTATTATTATGAGCAAAAAGCTTTGTACGTAACGATACCCCATTTTCTTTTTGATATTGATATTCGAATTCTGCTTTCAGCGTAGCTACATCTACATTAGAGGGGCATTCACTAGCACATCCTTTACAACTTAGACAGAGGTCAAAAACTTCTTTTAATTCTCTATTATCAAATTTATTAACCTTCTCACTATTGGTTAAAAACTCTCTTAGTGTATTTGCTCTGCCCCGGGTAGTATCTTTTTCGTTTTTTGTAGCTCGGTAACTGGGACACATGGTTCCTCCTGCTTCTACAGATTTACGGCAATCCCCACTACCGTTACATTTTTCTACAGCTCTTAGGATTCCCATCGAGTCGGTAAAATCAAAAATGGTATTTATTTCTGGTTCGTTTCGATCAATCTCATATCTCAGTTTTTGATCCATGGGGTAGGCATCTATAATCTTACCTGGATTAAAAATAGAATGGGGATCAAATGTACTTTTGATACGTTCTAAAATCTTATAATTTTCCTCTCCGATCATAAAAGGTATGTATCCAGCCCTTACAATACCATCGCCATGCTCGCCACTCATAGAGCCCTGATATTTCTTTACTAAAGATGCTACATCGTCTGTTATTTTTTTAAATAGTGTTACGTCTTTACTTTTTTTCAGATCCAGAATAGGCCGAAGGTGAATCTCTCCCGCTCCAGCATGCGCATAATACACGGCTTGTTGGTTATAAGACCCCATTAAATCTGTAAATTCTGATATGTAATCTGCCAAATCCGGGATAGCAACAGCCGTATCTTCTATACAAGCAACTGCTTTTTTATCGCCAACAATATTACCTAATAATCCTAATCCTGCTTTTCTTAACTCTAAAGCCTTATCTATTTCTTCCTTACGCAAAATTGGATTAGCATAGCTTAGTTTTGAGTCATCAAGGGTTTTTAATAGCTTATCCTTTTGCTGTTCTAAATGATCAACATCGTTTGCTCTAAGTTCTAGCATTAGAATTGCTTCTGGATCACTTACAATAAAAAACCGATTCTTTAATTGCTCTATATTATTTTTTGTGCAATCCAAAATGGTTTTATCCATCATTTCGCACGTAAACAAAGAATGCTGCATTACTGGCGCTACTGCTCTCATACAATCATCGATAGTCTTAAAATGCGCTGCAATCATTAAGGTTTCTTCTGGTGGGAGTTTATCTAATTGTAATGTAATTTGTGTTGTAAAAGCTAATGTCCCTTCACTTCCTGCGAGGAGTTTACACATATTAAAATGTGTATTGGTTGTAGAAAATACTTCAGAATCAATTAGCTCATCAATAGCATAACCAGTGTTACGTCGATGAATTTCAGGTTTAGGAAAATGCGTTGTAATTTGTTGTTGAATCTCTTTAGAAGAAAGTTCGGTATAAATCTGGTTATATATCGCTCCTTCAAGAGTATTCAAATTTCGTTTTGCCTCAAAATCATTTGATGACATTTCAGAAAAAGCAACTTCACTACCATCAGACAATACCGTTTGTAACTCTAAGACTTTATCTCTTGTTACTCCATATTGAATCGATGTAGTACCACTACTGTTATTACCTACCATTCCCCCAATCATACAACGATTAGATGTTGATGTATTGGGAGCAAAAAACAACCCATACGGTTTCAAAAAACGATTAAGATCATCTCGTATAACTCCTGGTTGAACGGTTACCGTTTTTTGGGTTTCATCTATAGCAATGATTTTAGTAAAATATTTTGAAACATCTACCACAATACCATCTCCCACACATTGCCCTGCAAGAGATGTGCCTGCTGTTCTGGGAATAATACCAACACCATACCTAGATGCAAAAACTACTATTTTTTTTACATCTTGTATTGATTTTGGAAATGCTACTGCCAAAGGAATTCTACGGTATACTGAAGCATCTGTAGCATATAAAGCAGTAATTAGAGTATCAAATTGTAGTTCACCTTCTAATTGATTTTGCAAAGATGTTAATATATTTTTATCAATCATATGAAATATTCTTTCCTAAAGAATTTAAAGAAACCTGCCTTCTAAAATTCGTATCAAAACAAATAAAACTATCTGTTCCTGCTACTCCATCAATCTGATGTACCTGCTCATATAAAATCTTACGCAAATGATGGTTATCAAAAGCAAAAATAAGAATGAAAATTGCATAATACCCCGAAACATAATTACATTCTAATATTTCAGGGATTTTTTTCAAACCAGTAACAACTTCTTCTGCATAACGTGCCTCTCTTAAACGAATACCAACATAAGATTTAGTTTTAAAACCAATCTGTTTTTCATCTACTACAAATTCTGCTTTTTTTATGACACCTCGTTGTTTCAGCTTTTTAATCCTTTGATGTACTAGAGAATTAGAAATTTTTAAATGCTCTGCTATTTGAGAAAAAGGCTTTCTAGCGTCTTCACGTATTTGCAATAGTATCTGTTGATCTATATAATCAAAATGATTCATACCGATAAAAAATTTAAAACACTTACAGTCAAAATTGATAATAAATACAAAATTTTTATCTCAATTTGACACAAAATCTATATAATTAAAACTAAAAGCAATGTATACACATACATTAATAGTCAAAAATAATAATTTTGCTTTGAATAAAAACATAATTAAAATGGATTTGACTCATTTTTTTGAAGAACTATGGAAACAATACACTGTAAAAACTCCTTCAGCACAAAAAATTAAATCTTTGTTCGAAGCAGAAGGTAATACCGTTTTTAATGATCATATTGCAATACGTACTTTTAATGATCCAAGAGTAAGTATCGATGTTTTAGCAAGACCATTTATTGCAATGGGATATGAACCCAAGGATGAATATCATTTTAAAGCTAAAAAATTGTATGCAAAACACTTTGAGCACAGAAATGATTCTAACGCCCCAAAAATCTTCATCAGTGAATTGATTCTGGAAAAATTCTCTCAAGAATTAAATAGTAGTATTCAAAATATTCTAAATGAAACAAATCATGAAATTTTTAAGCAAGAAAATCTTGTATTAAAAGGTAGAGTCTGGGCTAAACCATCTGTTGAAATTTATCAACAACTACGCAAAGAATCAGAATATGCTGCCTGGATGTATATAAATGGATTTTGTTCTAATCATTTTACCGTAGATGTTAATAGATTAAAAACATTTAATACACTTTCTCAGGTTAATGAATTTTTGAAAAGCAATGGTTTCAAAATGAACGTCTCGGGAGGTGAAATAAAAGGCTCTCCATCACAATTACTAGAACAATCCAGTATTTTGGCAGATGTAGTTGAGGTAGAATTTGAAGAAAACGTTAAAGAAATCACATCATGCTACTATGAATTTTCGTATCGCTACAAAAATAATCAAGATATCATCTTTAATGGGTTTATAGCTGATTCTGCAGATAAGATTTTTGAGAGTACAGACATGCAGTTACAAAACAGCTAGCCTAATATTAACAAAAATTTAATATTTCCTCTTACATAATAAAAAATTTATGACGTTATAGTCGTAAAGTAGGAAATTACCTTTTATGATTATGACGAAGCATTTATTTATTATAGTTACTTTACTATTTCTATGTACTTATACCATACAATCACAAGAAATTTCTAAACATACTGTTGGTTTGCGTTTAAGTGAAGGAGATAGTTTTTGGGCAGAAGCTTCATATCAAAACGCTTTAAGTAAAAAAACAAGAATAGAGTTGGGGCTTGGATTACAGGGAAGAAGAAGCTATAATGCTCTAAAACTTATAGGAATCTACCAATGGGTTTTTAATATTGATGGAGGTCTAAATTGGTATGTTGGTCCTGGAATCGGAGGTGGACTAGTAGATTATAACTCTACTATTGTGCGTGATGATGGTTTAACTACCTTTGGTTTTGTAACAGGAGATATTGGTATTGAATACAATTTTGATTTCCCGCTATTAATCTCTCTGGATTTTAGACCAGAAATATACTTTGATAATTATACTAATGACGATATCATCTTTAATTTTGGTTTAAGTGCCAGATATAAATTTAATTAAAGCTTTGATACATATTTTTTTTACGTAAAACTTCAAATCACGTAAATTGCTTTTTTATTCTATTATTACAATCAATAAAAATATTGAACATCATGAAAAAACTTTTTTTTGTATTATCAATCATTATTTCGGTTTCACAACTGCAAGCACAAGATATTCCTGAAAATGCCATAGGGATTCGATTATCAGAAGGAGTTGTTGGGGATGAAGGTTTTGGCCCCGAAATCACATATCAGCGACAAATGTTTAGTGAACACAATAGAATTGATGCCAATCTGGGTTTTAAAACAAATTCTTTTATTGCCACGTATCGTGGAGCCGTATATTTACACTGGACATATAATATATGGGATAAACTAAACTGGTTTGCTGGTCCTGGTTTGGGTCTTGGATATGTAGATTTCAAAACTGCAAATTTTGGATTTGTTAGAGTCGATAGAGATAGTGAATTTTTTCCATTTATAGGAGGTGATTTCGGGGTTGATTATCGCTTTGACTTTCCTCTTCAGGTAGCATTTAGTATACGTCCAACATTTGATATTCATGATATAGATCAATCAAATGGATTTAAAGATGTAGATAATGTTGGGGCAAGTGTAGGAATCTCTGCCAGGTATACATTTTAAATATAATCAAACAATAATCAAAACACCAGTATCGAAGAGGTACTGGTGTTTTGATTTTGAACTGATTTGATTTTTTATATAAAACTGAAAGATATTTTATACTGCTGCCAAAGCACTCTCATACATTTTTATGTATAAAGGAATAATTCTACCTATATCAAATTTCATAGCTTCTTTATATGCATTTTCTTTAAATCCCTCTAATCTATCTTCATTTTCCAGAATTTTGATCGCATTTTCAGACATATTATCTACATCACCTACATTGCTCATATACCCAGATACGCCATCATTATTTACCTCAGGAATCCCTCCTGTATTAGTAGATATCACAGGCACCTTATTAATCATCGCTTCTAATGCAGCCAAACCAAAACTTTCTCGTTCTGAAGGAAGTAAAAACAAATCTGAAAAACACAATATTTTGTCTATTTCGTTACTATTTCCAAAGAAAATCACTTTATCTTTTATTCCTAATTCTTTACATTTTTCTTCTGCAGGTTTACATTCTGGTCCCTCTCCTACCATTAATAGTTTGGCAGGCATTTTTTTCTGAATATTATAAAATATATCTACCACATCAGTAATTCGTTTTACAGCTCTAAAATTACTAATATGGGTTACTATACGTTCCTCTGGATCAGCCATAAGATCTCGCTGGCAATCGGTAAAACTGGTTTTTCTTTGACTTGCATCGATAAAATTGGGAACTACCTGAATATCCTTACTTATATCAAACAAACGTAATGTATCTGCTTTAAGGCTACGAGATACAGAAGTAACTATATCACTTTTATTGATACTAAATGTTACTGCAGGTTTATAAAAGGGGTGATTCCCGACCAAAGTAATATCGGTACCATGCAATGTAGTTACCATAGGAACATAAATCCCTTCTTCTTCAAGCATTTTTTTTGCCATATACCCAGCATACGCATGCGGAATAGCATAATGAACGTGAAGCACGTCTATTTTGTACTTCTTAATCGTATCCACTAATTTACTAGACAGTGCTAATTCGTATGGTTGATAATGAAAAAGAGGATATGTAGGTACGGTTACTTCATGAAAATGAATATTCGAATTCAATAAATTTAACCGAACAGGTTGTTTGTAGGTAATAAAATGTACTTCGTGGTTTAGTTTTGCCAAAGCAATCCCTAATTCTGTGGCCACTACTCCACTACCACCAAAGGTAGGGTAACAGACTATAGCAATTTTCATATATACAATTTTCTTTTGGTACAAGGTACAAGAAAATTAGCATTGGGTATTGTTAAAGTAATTTTAAAAAAAGCAGATCATAAGCCGGATTCTGTTCTCTAAACTTATCAGAGTCCTTATCATTTATCTAGTCCTGATATTACTACCAGGATCAAACCGCCTACCCTCCAACATTGGGCGCACAACCCTCAAAAGCTGGTTTACATGGCGTTGCACCGCATAGAGTTTACCTGATTTCACTACAGCATTACCTGTACATACTTTCTGTTGCACTTGTCCTCGCCTTACGACGGACGGGCGTTACCCGCTATACTGTGCTATGGTGTCCGGACTTTCCTCTCCCGAATCATCGAGAGCGATAAGGTGATCTGCTTTGTGCAAAAGTATTATAATTCTCAATTTAGTATATCAGAATTCATCATTATTTTTTTTAGCTGTTAATAACTAAAAATAAAAACCGATAGCTATAATCTATTTTTTGTGTGCAATTTTTAACTTTGTAGCGATGGATCATTTTATAGTATCAGCACGTAAATACAGACCCCAAACATTTAAAGATGTTGTGGGGCAGCAAGCAATTACTAATACATTGCTTAATGCTATAGAAAACAATCATCTGGCACAGGCATTACTATTTACAGGGCCCAGAGGAGTAGGAAAAACTTCTTGCGCCAGAATTCTGGCAAAAACCATTAATCAGGATGGAAATGAACACCACCCAGATGAAGATTTTGCTTTTAATATTTTTGAGCTTGATGCAGCCTCAAACAATTCTGTAGATGATATTAGAAGCCTTATCGATCAAGTTCGCATCCCTCCACAGGTTGGAAACTATAAAGTATATATTATTGATGAGGTACATATGCTTTCTCAAGCAGCTTTTAATGCCTTTTTAAAAACATTAGAAGAACCTCCTAAACATGCCATTTTTATTCTGGCAACGACCGAGAAGCATAAAATTATACCCACGATCCTGTCGCGTTGTCAAATATTTGATTTTAAACGAATTACTGTAACCGATGCAAAAAATCATTTGATGCAGGTGGCAATTCAAGAAGGGGTCACGGCAGATGAAGATGCATTACAAATTATTGCTCAAAAAGCAGATGGCGCAATGCGAGATGCTTTATCTATATTTGACAGAGTTGTAAGTTTTAGTGGAAAAAATTTAACCAGACAGGCAGTAACAGAAAACCTGAATGTATTAGATTATGAAACCTATTTTAAAACTACTGATTTAATACTTGAAAATAATATTCCGCAATTGCTAATAGAATTTAACCAAATTCTTGCTCAGGGTTTTGATGGGCATCATTTTGTATCTGGTCTTGCATCACATTTTAGAGATTTGTTAGTCTGTAAAGATCAGGCTACCATTAATCTTCTTGAAGTAGGACAACAAACAAAAACTAAATATTTAGAGCAATCGCAAAAAGCATCACACAGCTTTCTTATTAAAGGTATCGAACTGGCTAATGATTGTGATCTAAAATATAAAACTAGTCGCAATCAAAGATTACTGGTCGAGTTATGCCTAATGCAACTTGCCTCTATCCTTGTGGATGGAGAAAAAAAAAATGACAAACCCTACATAATTCCTCCTTCTTACTTTAAAGAAAAAGGAATTAAGCCCGTCAAAATTCCATCTGAAGTAAAAGAAAAGGCTTTAGAAAAAACTGAAACCGAAAAACAAAACAGCGCACTTCCTCAAGTAGAAGAAAAAACAGAACCTTCTGCTACTACCGTTTCTGAGATTACACAAAACAAAGATGTAAAATCTGATATTCAAAAAGATAATCCTAAAAGTACAATTACAACTGAAACTCCTGTAGTAGTAGAGAAAAAACCTGGTTTAATATATAAGGAACGTAGAACATCTGGCTTATCATTAAGTAGTATTAAAAAGAAAAAAGAACATGAAGAAAGTAAAGAAGAACTAATAATTGATCCCAAAAATTTACCAAAAGAAAAATTTACAGAATCACAAATGCAAGAGGCCTGGATAGAATATGGTAAAATGCAAGATAAAAAGGGAGAGCGTATTATTGGATCTATGTTTGCTATGAATATCCCAACCCTTGACAAAGATTGTATTTTATTAGAATTGCCTAATCAATCGATGAAAGTTGATATGGAAGCTGCACAATCTGGACTATTGCAGTTTCTATTCAAAAAATTAAAAAACTACAGTATTGAGCTAAAGATTATTGTAAATGAAGAAGCTTCTAAAAAATATGCCTTCACTCCCCAGGATAAGTATGAAAAATTAAGAGAGAAAAACCCGCTTATTGATAAGTTACGTTCTTCTTTTGATTTAGATTTTTAAGTATTACTGTTCAAATTTTTATACCGCATGTCTCCAACAAATATCAAATACTTTATGAATGAAGCGATTAAGGAAGGAAAAAAAGCATTACCAGAATGTCTACCTAATCCTCCTGTAGGTTGTGTAATTGTAAAAGATGATGAAATAATCTCTAGAGGGCATACACAAAAACCAGGATTACATCATGCAGAGGCAATGGCAATAGATGGTTTATTAAATGAGTATATTGATATAAAAATATTTGTTACATTAGAACCTTGTTCCTTTATTGGAAGAACACCTTCTTGTGCAAAGAAAATAATAGAACATAAAGTGTCTGATGTATATGTTGGAATTATAGATCCACATCCAAAGAATAATGGAACTGGGCTTAAAATCCTAAAAGATAATGGAATTAAAGTTCATATTGGTGTTTTTGAAAATAAAATACGAAAAGAATTAGAACCATATCTATATCAGAATAATTAATAAAGATAAAAAATAGCAAATGCTAGGCTTAAAACTTCCTACCGATCCAAGATGGGTCAATATTGTAGAAAAAAACATTGAAGAGATTCTTACAGATCATGCATACTGTGAACAAAAAGCCACTTCTACAGCGATATCACTTATTGTAAGTTTTCCCGAATATACAGAACTGGTACAAGAGATGGTGAAACTGGTAAAAGAAGAAATTAGTCATTTTAAAATGGTTCATGATAAAATTATAGAACGTGGCTGGATTCTGGGTAGAGACCGTAAAGATGATTATGTGATTCAATTGCTAACTTTTTTTCCTAAAGGAGGAAGTAGAACAACCCAACTTGTGCATCGTTTATTGTATGCAGCTTTGATTGAAGCCAGAAGTTGTGAGCGTTTTAAATTACTATCTGAAGAATTAGAAGATCAAGAACTGGCTGATTTTTATAGAAGCCTAATGGTAAGCGAAGCTAATCATTATACCATGTTTTTAAATTTTGCACGCCAATATGGAAATCGTGAAGAAGTCGATAAAAAATGGCAGGAATTACTAGTTTTTGAAGCAGAAATAATGAAATCTATAGGAAATAAAGAAACGATTCATGGATAAATGCGATGGATTATAAAATAGAATAAAGCTACCTTTCGATAGCTTTATTCATTACATCACAAGTAAAGATAATATAACAATCTGAACTGTGAAAACGGACTTTTAATCCTTACCGCATAAATTGCCACTTATCCTCTTAAAATGGTATAAAAGCAGATACTTTATAAAACTCATCAGATGCTCCTACATCAGTAACCAAATTAGCTCCTGCCGAAAATCTAAATGCCATACCGTTATCAAGTTTTAATTTCACAGAACCTCCTAAATAACGATACACCTGTATATTCTTATTAACGTCATCATTTTCTAGGTTCATAAAGGCTAATTCTTCAAAAAATCCTCCTAACACTAGTCGATCACTTACATTAATTCCGGGTGCTGCCCAAAAAAGAAGTAGATCTCTGGTCGAGATATCTTCTCTGTCTCTTAACGATTTATAATAAGCCAGATATGCTTCTATATCAAAAATGGAGTTATGGTACGCCACAAAAGTATTAGGGATTACAGCCTCTCCTATCTTTGTACCTGCAACATCTGAAAAGAATTTACCGTGGGCAAACCCAACTCCTGGATTAAGAAATAATTTTCCATCCATTAGTTTAAATCCTAATCCAATACCTGTTTCTAATAACTGATCACTACCCGACTCTGGAGTTCCGAAAGAAGGATTTGTCCAAAACATACTATAAAAAGTAACATCGAAACTTTTATTAGTTTCAAAACCTCCTAAAAATAAGGTCGAAAATCCTGCAACGCTATTTTGGATTACTTTTACTGCTAATGTTGCTTTTTTCTTTTTTTCTTCTTGTCCTTGTATTGTTGAATACTGAAAACCTAGTACAATTAATATTATTATGAGTTTTTTCATGATTTAGTTTCTTTAATTATGTGTTTAATGATTAGTGTGTTTGAATAATTTGTTTTTGATTAGGTATAGAAAAGTTAGCTTTTCGTTTTTCTACAAAAGCCTGCATACCTTCTTTTTGGTGTTCTGTAGCAAATAATGCATGAAAGGCTCTTCTTTCATAGAGTACTCCTTCACGAAGGCTCAATTCCATAGCTCTGTCTATAGCTTCTCTTGCAACCATAGCTGTTGTTTTGCTATAAGAAGCTATGATTTCTGCTGCTTTTACAGATTCTTCTAATAAGTTTTCTACTGGTATTATACGAGACACTAAACCTGATCGTTCTGCTTCTTCTGCTTTCATTAATCGGCCAGTAAGGATTAAATCCATGGCTTTTGTTTTTCCGACTATTTTTGTCAATCGTTGGGTTCCTCCAATACCAGGAATCACTCCTAGTTTTATTTCGGGTTGGCCAAATTTTGCTGTATTCGATGCATAAATAATATCACACATCATTGCTAATTCGCACCCACCCCCTAGCGCGTATCCCGATACTGCAGCTATTTTTGGGGTTCTGATTGCTGTAAAAGCTTCCCATGTTGCAAAATAATCTTCATGAAACATATCCAGATAGGATTTGTTTTCCATTTCTTTTATGTCTGCTCCTGCTGCAAACGTTTTTTCAGACCCTGTGATTACAAAACACCCTACACCCGGGTCCTTATCTAGTTTCTGCATCACAGAAACTATTTCTTGCATCAATTCACTATTTAGTGCATTTAATGCTTTTGGGCGATTTAAGGTTATAATCACTACCCGTTTTCTTTGTTCGATTTTTATATTCATAGTTTTAATTTTCACATAGCGTCTCCTTAAGACTATTCATTTTTTTAAATGTCTTTACTAAAATTGCTGGTTTCAGCTATGTGTTGTTGTAAAAAAAGTTGAGTTTATAGTTAGTATATATTTAAGTTTAAGAATCCCATATTGCACCATATGCTGGTATCCCTCTACTTTCCATACCGTAGACTACTTTCCAGGTAAGTTTTTTATTAGAAATACATATTACTGCTTCTGCATCAAAATCTTTATATGCTTTGTATGCAAGTTTTACCATATCAGGTTTTCCATGTGCATCTGTATCCCATATAATAGCTTCTGGTTGTGATTCGAGAATTTCTTCTACCAGTTCATCTCCATAAGTTTTTCTTGGGTTTCGGGTTGCCCATATTAACCGAGCGGGAGTTTCTCTAGAAAAAAGATGTGGCAAGCATGGACCAATACCACTACCTGTTGCTACCCAAATCACTTTTTTAAATAGCTTATCAACATTTCCTACTCCTGCAGTAGTGATTCCTTTAACCCATAAGTATTTTGGCATATCATCAATAAGCTCACCTGTCCAATCTCCTGCTCTGGAGATCGTTAAACGAAATCCTTCTCTACCTGGCTCTGGTACATTTGCAAAAGAATGCCACTCCATTAAAGGATCTCTACTAATTGCTGTAGAGGAGCCTGCAAAAGGGGTTTCTCCATAATTGAATCGTGCCAGAATAACATGGTTTGATGGTCTTGTAATATCGACTTCTACTTTTTTTAATCTTAACCATGGTAATATTATACTAATGGTTATTGCTGTTAATGCCCAGAAACTAAAAGAACCAAATAAGTTTTCTAAAAAAGGTTGCTCAGAACTTTGATCATTCATGATAAGTATCATTTGGAACCAGAATAATACAAGGGCAGTCCAACCACCAAATCTGTGAGTTTTTTCAAAACTATTATGAAACTTTGCTCTTAATTTTGGCAAAGCCATAATAATCATAAAAATTAAAATTGCTGTAAGCATTGTAGTTACCCACAATAGCATAATATTCTTTGAAGTTTCATTTTGTGAATTAAAGAAATCATAGTACAATGAACTCATAAATATGATAAACCAAAGAGTTCCACTTACCGTTCCCCCGATATGAATTCCTCCAAAATGATATATTTTCCCTGCTCTTCTTCTTATCGATAAAGGCCAGCTTGTAGGGATGCTAGTAGCCACCCAAAACAAGAAATTAATAATATATTGCTGCCTAATAAGAATGCCTATTGTAAAGTTAATTAGTGTAATTTTAGAGATCATATCTAATCGGATTTCTTGCCCGGACCACCAATTACCTTCTGTTGCTCCAAAGATCATTATTCCGATATTTGCAATTAGCAGCAGTGCGAACAGGCGATAATAATGCATTAATTTTTCTCCTTTCCACATTCTGCTAAATGATTTTTGCTGAGGAGGTAACTGTATGGTCTCTAAATTGGGTATTTCATCATCTTCTATGGGTTTTTGATCTTTTTTTACACTTGTTATTTTTTCTTCCTGTTCTTGTTGTTGAGGAATAAGATTCATTAATTTCATTTTATCTATTTTACCGCGATTTGTCATAGGAAGTTCTGGCATGGTTACCACTATTTCTGGAACACAGTAGTATGGCAATACTTCTTCTACTTGTTTTTTAACCATTTCCTGGTCAACATTTTCTGGACTTACAAAGGATATTAATGTTCTATTATCCATTTTTAAAGTAACTGCTCTTTTGCTTTCTGGCATTTTCTCTATAATAGAGGATACTGAATCTAATTCTACTCTAAAACCACATATTTTTACCTGATCATCGGTTCTTCCTAAATGTTCTAATTCGCCATCCAAAGTCCATCTTCCTAAATCTCGTGTTCTGAACATTTTTTTGCCCTGACCCAGAAATGGGTCATCCACATATCTTTCATTGGTTAATTCTTGATTATTAATATATCCGTGAGTAACACAAAGACCTCCTGCCCACATTTCACCAGGTTCTCCTATACTACAAGGTTTCAAATTTTCATCTAAAACATATACTGTATTATTGGGTGTAGGTTTTCCTATGGTAAGTAATTCATCTGTTGGAAAAAACCGCTTTACGGTATTAATAATTGTAGTTTCGGTGGGCCCACAAGAGTTATGAAAAGCACAAAACGAAGACCATTTTTCTGCTAAAATCCTGGGACAAGGCTCTCCTGCAACTATAGCTACCCGAACGTTCTGGCAAAGTGTAACATCTAAAGAACTAAGAATCGTTGGTGTAGAAATTACCACATCTACCTCACTTACCGTTTCCTGAATATTTTTTCCGCGTATAACTAAGGTAGCTCCGTTTGCCAAACTTCCCAGAATTTCCCAAACAGACATATCAAAAGCAATGCTTAAAATTTGTCCTACTTTTAATCCAGGTCTCATTCCTAAATTACCAGGCGATGTAAGGAGTATGTTACACGTATTTCCATGGCTAACCTGTACTCCATTAGGGTCTCCAGTTGTTCCTGATGTAAAAATTATATAGCAAATATCATTTTCGGTAACTGGAATTTCTGGTAATACGATCTTTTTACTATTATTTGCATTTAATTTTAAAAAATCATCTATTACAATAAGTTTATTATCGTCTATTGTTGGTACTAAATCTTTAAATTCTGATAATGTAAGTGTTAATTTTATACTTGCCGATTTAACAACATACCTTAATTGCTCGTCTTTGGCTAGCCCAATATGCTGAGGAACATAAGCGCCTCCTACTTTTAAGATAGCCAATATACCTACTAACATAGGTATTGATCGCTGTACAAATAGCCCGACATTATCACCTTTTTGAACTCCTTTTTTTATGAGTTCTAAAGCCAGTAAATTTGCCTGACGGTTTAATGCTTCGTATGTAATAACTTTATCTAAGTGACAAGCGGCTATGGCATTGGGATTTACCTTGGCATGAGCCTCAAATGCATGATGTATACATCTATACGGAACTCTGGTTATTGGTCCTTGACCGAACCTTTGAAAAAGGTATTGATCTGGTAGTGATAAGTTTGCTATTGTAGATTTTATAAAAGTATCGCCTGGTACTAAGGGTATATGTCCAAAAGTGTCACGTACTTCTGCTTCAGAAGTAGCATGAGAAATTGTAGTTTCCATAATAAAAGTACCTTGCTAGTTTAACCTACTAAATGAAATTATCTGATGTAGACTTCTGGGAATACTATTTTTATAGAGGTCATGCATACCTCTACACATTGACTTTGTGCGCTTCATGAGTTTATCAAATTAAGAGTTAATATTTGTTGCATCGAAATTAGAAACGCATCGAAATTATTGGTGTAAAAATTCTAACACTTAATCATTTTTATTTTGATTATGATGAGTATGATATTACATTTTTAACGTAAAAAGAATGTGTTTAAATCACAATAAAAAACTTAATTACTTGTTAATAATTCAATTTTTTAACATTTATTTAATAAATATCAGTAAATAATTCTTTTTTTTTAAAACCCCCTATGTGCTTTGAATTATTAAACATTCTAATAAAGACTGGTCAATATGAGTGTAGTGTTTATTATCAAAACGAAATTATCAAAAGTACAGGGTCGTGCTCGAGAAAGATTTATCTTATTAAAAACGGTGTCATGAAAATTGGTTGTTATACAGACCAAGGAGAAGATGTAATTTTGATTGTACTTACAAAAAATCAAGTTTTTGGTGCCAGTTCAATTTTTATAGACTTTTACTCATACTACATATATGAATCTCTTAGTGAAGAAACCATGGTTTATGAGTTTGACAAAAGTATTATGCAAAAAGTCATAAAAGGAAATCAAAATCTGTACAAAGATTTTTTGTCAATTGTGGGGAAAGAATATCAAGAATATGAAAATAGGATAAAAACACTTCAAATTCAATCTGCAGAATTGAGGCTAGTCAATGTTCTTTTTGAATTTAAAGAAAAATTCGGGTATACATCTGATAATTTGGGAAAAGTGATCATAAATTGCCCCATCAACCAAAATGAACTATCAAATTATATTAGAGTTTCCAGAGTGACAACAAATACACTTATCAATAAGTTAATCAATAATCAAATATTAGAATATAAAAATAAGATTATTGTCTTAATTAAATCCTTTTTTGATAATTATAGATAGAAGTGGTTTAAACTTTTTTCAATTCGCTATAAAAATGTCTTTTTTCACTCAATTTTCGTCTTTTTCTTACTTCGTAGCGCTGCTATGAAGTGCAAAAAACTCTTCAATTGATCAAAAAAATACTATTTTTCGCCAGAATCAAAAAAGTTTAAACCACTTCATAATGAACTTCACCTTGAATAATACTCTTACCTACTAAATTTATATTTTACACTGTAATTTTGCTATTTTTTTCAACGTAGCTAAGGCTATACTAAAAAATAACTTCATTACAGCAAAAAAGCCAACCTTTTCGGCTTAGAACCACTACTCAGGATGAGTTCAATACTAAAAATATTATAGCTTATAGCCTATAGAAAGCTGAATATTTCTGTTACTTCCTTCTGCATCACCAGGAACACCTTCATTATCTATAATATTAGACACACCAAAACCATATCGTAAATCTGCAAAGAAATTCTCTGTAATATTAACTCCTACACCTGCAACTACAGACAAGTCGAATGTCTTAAAATTAGTTTCGTATGATGAATTATCTTCCCATTCCCAAATCTTTAGTCCTACCTGAGGACCAATATGGATATTAAATAGTTCTGAAAAATTATATTTAAGCATTATTGGTAATTGAAGATAGTCTACTTTCAAGGATTCATTATCATTACCTAGAGAAGAATACTGAAACTCTGGCTGAATACTCCACTTTTGAGTAATAGGAACTTCTGCCAAGAATCCTACGACTATACCAAATCTGCTATCTTCGAGGTCTTCAGGGATATCATCTGAATTTATAGAACTTAGATTAGCTCCAATCCTTACTCCATATGTAATTTCTTGAGCTTTAGAATTTAAAACAACAGTTATTAATAAAATCATAGTGCACACTACTGTTCTTTTCATAGTATATGTATTAGATTATAGGTTACTTTAACACAAAATAATGGATTTTTATTAAGATTTTAAGACTTAATGAAGATTAATACGCTTAAAAAATCGATAATCTGCATTACTTATGAATTTAAACGATGATTTAACTTCTCATTATACAATGATTTTATTATTCCGTCTGACAATCCTATCTTTGGAACGTATATTTCTCTAGAACCACTCCATTTCATTGCCGAAAGATATATTCTGGTTGCAGGAATAATTACATCTGCTCTATCCTGATTTAAATTAAGTTGCCAAATTCTTTCTTCATAGGTTAAAGAATTAAGTAATTTATAATATGAACTTAGGTATAAAAAAGATAGTGGTTTACCCATTCTTTTACCACTATTTTTAAAAATATTATTAATATTTCCTCCAGATCCAATTAATGAAACTTTACGGTAACCTACAATGCTTTCCTTAATCCAATCTTCTACATTTTTCCATACTTCATCAGAAACCAAATTATTAAGAAGTCTTACTGTTCCTAATTTAAAAGATTTGGATTTAATAGTATTTCCATTATGGTATAGTGTAAATTCTGTACTACCACCCCCAACATCTACGTATAAATATGTTGCATCTGTATTTATCAACTCGTGTAAATCGGTCATTGCAATTATAGCAGCTTCATCTTTACCATCTATAATATCTATTTGAATATCTGTTTTCTCCTTTATAAGGCGAACTACTTCTTCTCCATTCTTAGCTTCACGCATAGCAGATGTTGCACAGGCTTTATATTTAATCACTTTATGCGTTTTCATTAATAGCTGATACGCTTGCATAGCGTCTACCATTCTAGTAATATTTTCCTGAGAAACCCGTCCAGATTTAAAAACATCTTCTCCTAATCGTATGGGTACTCTAACGAGACTTGTTTTTTTAAATCTAGTAGTTTTCCCTTCCTCTTCGTGAATACTACTTATTAATAATCGTACTGCATTGGAACCTATATCTATGGCTCCATATTTTTCTATAGTTAACAAAATAATTAATTTCCTAGTTTTTTTAAATAATAGTCGTATGTTGCTTTTTGTGATCTTACTTTTTCATTATCGTTTTTAATATACATATTATCTTGCTCTTTAGAAAGCCTTCTGGCTTTAACATTATCGCTCCAACAAATATCAAAAGTATCCATTAATTCTAATTTAATATCTTCGTCATAAATAGGGCAAGAGATTTCAACTCTTCTATCCAAATTACGTGTCATCCAATCTGCCGATGATATATATACTTTAGGGTTATCTCCATTCTGAAAAATGTATAATCTTGGATGTTCTAAAAATTTATCTATTACACTTATTGCTCTAATATTATCACTCATTCCTGGAATACCTGGTATTAAACAGCAAATACCTCTAATGATTAAATCTATTTTCACTCCTGCTCTACTTGCTTCATATAACTTATCTATCATATCATAATCACTTAAGCTATTCAATTTCAATTTGATTCCTGCTTGTTTACCTTCTTTTACATTTTTAATCTCTTTATTTATTAGTTTCACTAAACGAGATCTGGTATAATGAGGAGAAATTAATAAGTGTTTATATCTGTTTATTTTATAGTTCATTTCAAAAAATTTAAAAACTCTATTGGTTTCTTTCAAAATAGACTCATTGGTTGTAAACAAAGTATAATCGGTATAGATTTTTGCTGTAGATTCATTAAAATTACCTGTACTTATAAAGCCATATCTTTTAAGTTTTCCTTTTTCTTCTCGTTCAATTACGCATGCTTTGCAATGTACTTTAAGTCCTGTAACTCCAAAAATAAGATGTATTCCTTCTCTTTGCATTTTCTCTGCATAACGAATATTTGCTGCTTCATCAAAACGAGCTTGTAACTCAATTTGTACAGTCACATTTTTACCATTTTTGGCTGCATTTATTAGAGAACTGGCAATATGAGATATATTTGCAAGTCTATAAATTGTTATTTTAATACTTTTTACTTTAGGATCAATTGCTGATTCTCGTAAAAATTTTACGGTATAAGAAAAAGTGTGATATGGTGTATATTGAAGAAAATCTTTTTTAGCAATCTTACCTAGTAAGCTTCCTTGTAAAACCAAACCTGGAATGGCTAAAGGTTTGATTGATTGGTATACTAAATTGGTATCACCCAAATCTGGAAAATCCATATAATCTCTACGATTATGATATCTCCCTCCTGGAATAATACTATCGGTATTATCTATATCCATTTTTTCCATTAAAAAATCAAGAGTATCTCTTTCGATAGTTTTATCATAGACAAATCTAACTGGTTCTCCATCTAGACGAGATTTTACACTACTTGATATTTTTTGGATAAAACTTTTACTAAGATCATTATCAAAATCTAATTGTGCATCACGAGTAATTTTAATCATGTGAGCAGATGTACTTACATAATCAAAAATACTAAAATTAATGTGCATACAATATCTAATCAAATCATCGAGAATAATAATAAAATGTTTCCCATCTTTTTTGGGAAGTACCACAAATCGATCTGTATTTTTCGGAATTTCGATTAGTGCGTATATCTTTTCTTTAGTAGTTTGTTGTAAAATTTTGGAGATTCTTCCTTCTTTAGCAATTTTTTCTTTTAGAACTAACTTTACTGCTAAATAGGCTACACTATCTTTTAAGTGAGGAAATTTTTCCAGATCATTAAGTATATAGGTTACTAAAGCTGGACTTACTTTACTTACAAAATAATTACGGATAAAAGCATCTTGATCTGGTGTAACCTGATTTTCATCAATGATAAAAATATTATGATTTTCAAGTTCAGTTGTAATTTTATTAATGGTTTTACGACTTTCTGCTTGTTGCTTAATAACTATCTTGGTAATCTTTTCTAATAATTCATTAGCTGTTGTGCCTTTAAGTACATTTTTACCATCTTTCCCTGCTTGATCTATCCTTTTGATGGTGGCGTATCTTACCTTAAAAAACTCATCTAAATTATTTGAAAATATCCCTATAAAGCGTAATCTTTCTAATAGAGGAACTGTATCATCTGCTGCTTCCTGTAGTACTCTTGCGTTAAACTGTAGCCAGCTTAATTCTCTATTAATATATTGGTTTTTAATATTTTTTGTCATCATCTTAAAGATTTAGGGAAAACAGTGGTCAAGGTTTTTCCTACACAAATATTTTGCCATTTATCTATTTCAAACTCTATAACAACTACTCCAGCTGTCGGTAAATTATCAATATATTGATTACCATAAAGATTGGCTATTGAAGTAAAAGCATGATTATGCCCAAATATCATTAAAGTATTAATATCATCGGAGCAATTTTTTATTACATCAATAACTTGACTCCCTTCAAAATCATAAAGACTTGATTCTAAACAAAATATATTTTCAGAAACATCTAAATGATTCATAATGATTTTTGCAGTACTATATGCTCTTTTGGCTGGGCTACATAAAATTTTATCAATTGATACTACTAGTGTTTTTAAATGTTCGCCCACCAATTCAGCATCTTTCATTCCTCTTTTGTTAAGAGGTCTTTTATTATCTAACATATCAAACTCCCAAGAAGATTTTGCATGCCTTATTATATATAAAGTTTTCATGAATTTGATACTATTTTTGTAAAAACAAAATTATCTGGTACAAGTTTAAGGATTCGTTTTTACAAATCTTACTATAAGAAAGTAAAAAATCAACTTTTATACAATCATAGGCAAAATCAATTCTTTTATGTATACTTTTTTATAGTTATGCAAACAGTAGATAAAACAGTTAAAATAATGAAAATGAATAGAGTAAATAGATGATTTTAATCGACAAAAGTGGTATTTACATCGAAAAGTTGATTTTTTTAGTGAAAAATCAGATGTTAAAATATAAATTTACATGCGGTTTTCCCTTAAATCAAAATGTTTTCCCCGAGCATGAGAACACAAGTTTATCACTATAGTTAATAAAGTTGTAAAAAATAAAAAAGGTGGAAAAAGTAATTACTATAAAAAAAAACCTTAAATGGTTTAATAATTTATTTCTGCTCATTGTTGTGTGTAGCGTTTCTACACTAGCGTATGGACAAGTAGAAGTACCTCTTAAAAAGCGTACAGAACTTACCCTAAAAGGGGATTTCAATTTTGTATCCAATACTATTCTAGGCAAAGTTAGTAATGATGATGGAACTAGTATTTTTGATACCAATAAGAGTTATAATGATGGTGGATTGAACAATCAATTTAAAATGGGTTTTATTGATATTGATAATGATCCAAGCACTTTTAATTCGAGTAGCGCTAATTTAGATATTGATTCTGATTGTAATGTTATTAGACATGTTGGTTTATATTGGACTGCTGCTTATGCAGATGATAAGAGACAACACGATATTACTTCTATAAAAATAAAATATCCTGGACAAAAATCTTATGTAACTATTACCGATGGACAAATAATTCACGACTATTATAAGGATAGTGAATCTTTATTCCAACAATATTCATGCTATAAAGATATTACTAAAGATATTTTAAACTTAAAAAATCCTTTGGGAACATATACTGTTGCCAATATCCCAGCAACTACTACTAAAACAAATGATGATGAAACTTTAGGTAATGGTCTTGCTGGCGGATGGACAATGGTTGTTATTTATGAAGATAATACCAAACCCCGAAAAAGGTTTTATGTATATGATGGTTTTGTTAATATTGATTCTAAAGCGAAACCTGTAGCCTTTTCTTTTAATAATTTTCAAACCATACCCAATGGACCAGTTAACGGAAAAATAGGTGTAATTGCATACGAAGGAGATAAAGGAATTATAGGAGATCGTTTTCAAGTAATGTCAAATAAGACTAATCGATACAAAAGTCTTGCCGATGGAATTAACCCCATGAATAACTTCTTTAATGCTAATATTACTGAAAATGGAAAAAATGTTAAATCAAGAGTACCCGCTAGTCAAAACACACTGGGATATGATGCTGATTTATTTAACATAAAGAATGTACGAAATAGCATTATTGGCAATAATCAAACAGAAGCCAAATTTAGATTATTAACCAATAATGATGGATATTCTGTTGTGGCAGTTGCATTTAGTATAGAAATATATGAACCTGCAATTCATATTGTTAAAAGATCAAAATATACAGCTAATAATCAATATATTCATCCTAATGATGTTTTAGCTCCAAAACAAGAAATAACATATAATCTTACTATATATAATGATGGTAATGATGATGCAAAGAATACTATCATAAAAGATGTTTTACCAAAAAATGTAATCTTTTCAGAAAAAACTTTGGTTTTACCTACTAAAAAAATAAAGGTAAAATATAATAAATCATCTCGAACATTAAATTTTATTGTACCCAATAAAATGGTAAAAACAGATAGTGAGCCATTTAAGATTAGTTATAATGTGATTGTAGATACCAAATGTGAATTAATTGATACAATTGATGATATCCTCGTAGTCGATCAACCAGTTACTGCTGAGTTTAATGGATCATTAAATGAAACTATAAAATATTCTAAAGGGTACAACCATATAAATTCTTGTGAACTGCCAGATTATTATCAATTTAAATTAGCTATAGATATTAGCGAATTAAATTGCCCAAATGCCAATCGTCTCGCTTCTATTCCTAAAAAGAAAATGAATAGTCAATTCACTACTAAAATACCAGAAGAAACGAATGTAGTAGAAAAATCTAACAGTACAGAAAGTGGGGGTATTACTTCGGGAGATATAGTAAAATCTGGTGATACACCTGAATCGCCTTTACAATCTAATCTAAAATTAACTAAAACAATTAACGATCTAATAAATTTAAATGAAATTTATTTTGATTTTGATAAATGGGATATTACTGAAAAAGCGGAAATTGAACTTGATAAAGTGGTAGAAATCATGAATAATGAATACCCAAATATGGTAATCAAAATAGAAACACATTCTGATAGTCGTGGTGGAAAAAATTATAATTTAACTCTTTCTCAAAAAAGAGCTGAAGCAATTTATGATTATCTATTAAGCAAAAACATTTCCAAAAATAGAGTTCTCTCCTATGTTGGGTTTGGAGAAAGTAGACCTGTTAATAATTGTAAAGACGGTGAAGATTGTTCTGAAGATCAATACCGGAAGAACAGACGCTCTAGCTTTGTAATTATGTAATTATCTCTCTATTTTCCACATTATCGTATCGTATTAAAAATTTCAACAATTCCTTTTGATTAAGGAATTGTTGAAATTTTTAATGTTCGTTTTATGGAGACAACCTTTCTATCTTCCAATCATTCTTTTGACTAGAAAAACGAATACGATCATGTAATCGATTAGCTCTACCTTGCCAAAATTCAAACTCAATAGGCATTATACAATACCCTCCCCAGAATTTAGGTTTAGGTATTTCTTTATCTTCATACTCCTTTTCTAAAGATTGTAATCGTTTTTCTAAAGTTTCTCTAGATTTGATTACTTCGCTTTGATCGGATACTAAAGCACCTAACTGGCTTCCTCTTGGTCGAGATAGAAAATAACGAATACTTTCCTTCTTCTCTATCTTTTGCGCAATACCTTTAATAATAACTTGTCGCTCCAGATTAGGCCAAAAAAAAGAAATACACACTTTATTATCACCACTTATAGCTTTTCCCTTTTCTGAAGAATAATTAGTATAAAACACAAACCCATTTTCATCAAAATGCTTTAATAATACTATTCGTGCTTTAGGAAAACCATCAGCCCCTTTGGTAGTAATTGTCATAGCATTAGTCTCATCAACTCCGCCTGCTTCTTCTACTTCTGCAAACCAATCAGAAAAAAGCTTAAAAGGAGATTCAGGAAGGTTCTCTTCTTCCAAAAAACTTTTTTCATATGACTTTCGATATGCTGTAAGATCTCTGTTCATTATCTTAAATTATTATGCAATTTACCTATTTTTAAAATACAGAAAACAATAATAAGCAGATAATTTTTATCATATCAATACTCAAACACTTTACCATCATCAGCTATTTCTACATCATCAAAAACAGTTTTTGCTTCTTCTCTAAAAAGTTCGATGTTTTCATATCTGGTAGAATAATGACCTAAAATTAAGGAGCCAACATTTGCCTTTTTGGCAATAGTAGCTGCTTCAATAGCAGAACTGTGACCAGTTTTTGCACATAAATGTTTATGACTTTCTAAAAAAGTAGATTCGTGATATAATACAGTAACATTTTTAATTAAAGGAATTTTTTCCTCATTATACTTCGTATCACTACAAAAAGCATAGCTTTTAACAGGCTTAGGAGGGTCTGTAAGCTCTTTATTAGAAATTAGGGTACCATTATCCAAAACAACATCTTTTCCTTTTTTAATAGCACGATAGTACGCCTTGTCTATATCATAATTACACACTTTGTTTATTAACAACCTCCGATCTCCTGGTTTTTCTTGAAACAAAAATCCATTACAATACACCCTATGCTGCAAAGGTATTGTACGCACCACTACTTTCTCATCTTCAAAAATAATCTCTGATTCTGTATTGGTAAGCTCATGAAAGTGTAATGGATAATCTGTCCAAGAATTAGAAAGTTTTAATTGTAATGTAATAGCTTCTTTTATTCCCTTAGGTCCATAAATATGTAATGGTACATCTCTACTAAGCAATCTAAAAGTAGACACTAAGCCAATAAGTCCAAAAAAATGATCTCCATGAAGGTGTGAAATAAAAATATGTTTTATTCTTGAAAACTTAATTTTATTTCGTCGTAATTCTACTTGAGTTCCTTCACCACAATCAATTAAAAAAATATGATTGTTAATTTCTAAAACCTGAGAAGTAGGATTCGTAAATGTTCGAGGAGTTGCAGAGTAGCAACCTAAAATCGTAAGTTTCAAAATTATTTTTCCTATTTATTAAACAGGTTGTGAATATAATCTAATCTTATTTACAAATCAATCTAACGACCAAAAGAATCAAATGATGTTAATAATGAAATATATCCTTTTGCATCAAGATTTCTTCTATAACCTGTTACTCCTAATACTTTTCCTTCCTTATCCAAAACTAAAATAACAGGAAAAACCCTTTTTCTGTTGTATTTCTGAGCAAGTACTTTGTTTTTCTTTTGCTGAGCAAAAGAAGGTTTATTTTTTTTCCGCTTAGGAAAATCGGCTTTTAACCAAACAAATTTTTGATCTGCAAATATCATAAATTCTTTATTAGATAAAATATTTTTCTCTAACCTAATACAAGGAGGACACCAATCTGATCCCGTAAAAAATAATACAATATTCTGATCTTTTTCCTTTGCTAATGATTTTGCTTCTTCAATATCATATTTCCAATCCTGAGCAATAACACTATGGCAAAAAATCACTAAAAATAATACAAGTACAAATAGAGTGAGTCTGTTCATAATATATAAGACGAAAAACAGAGCAAATGATTACAAAAAATGTTAGATTTTCTAAAAACCTAAATCTCTTTCTATTTCTTCCATCTCGACTAGATCATATGCTTCCTGTAATGTTGGAACAATAGTGATTTCGTTCAAAGTTTCATCATACGATATTTTATTAGTAACAATTATAAATGAATGTTTGGCAGCCTTGTGCTTGTTAGATATTCTTAAAAATTCATTAATATCATCTACAGATATCTTTTCAAGTGAAAACAAGTTAATAATTATATTATCATTTTTCAGAGAATCATACTTATCTTCAAGACCTTTAACAAATTCAATAATTGTGGTTTTTTCTTGTGTAATTATCGTTGTTGTATTTTGTTTATTAAAAATCATAATTCATCATTTAATTTTTGAAGCTAAAAGATATATTACAGCCATACGCACTGCAACTCCATTTTGTACCTGATCTAATATTATGGCCTGATTAGAATCAGCAACATCACTCGTGATTTCTACTCCACGATTGATCGGTCCTGGGTGCATAATTACAATTTCTTTATTTAGACGATCCAGCATTTTTTTGTTTACCCCAAATTGCTGTGTATATTCTCGATTGGATGGAAAATAACTAATCTCCATTCTTTCATTTTGCACACGCAGCATATTGGCTACATCACACCACTCTAGTGCTTTTCTAAGATCTGACTCAAACTTAACCCCTAATTTCTCGATATATTTAGGAATTAAAGTCTTGGGACCACAAACTTTTACTTCTGCTCCTTGTAATTTTAAAGCAAAGATATTAGAAAGTGCAACTCTAGAATGCAAGATATCTCCTACAATTACTACTTTCTTTCCTCCTACTTCTCCTAATCGTTCTCGTATGGAATATGAATCCAACAAAGCTTGTGTAGGGTGTTCATGTGCTCCATCTCCTGCATTAATAATATTTGCTTCGATATGTTTGGAAAGAAAAATTCCTGCCCCAGGATTTGGGTGTCTCATGACTACCATATCTACTTTCATCGAAAGAATATTATTAACAGTATCAACAAGTGTTTCTCCTTTGTTTACTGAAGAAGATGCTGCAGAAAAATTAATTACATCTGCAGAAAGTCGTTTTTCTGCTAATTCAAAAGACAACCTTGTTCTTGTACTATTCTCAAAGAAAAGATTAGCTATCGTTATATCTCTAAGCGATGGGACTTTTTTTATTGGCCGATTGATAACTTCTTTAAAGTGATCTGCGGTTTCAAAAATTAAGTTAATATCATCTTTATTCAGATATTTTATTCCTAATAAGTGATTTACACTTAATTCGCTCATTCGTCTTAATTTATAATTTTATAAAAAACAATTTTGTTTAGAGATTTCAATTTCCTATTAAATATACTGCATCTTCACCTTCATTCTCTATCCAATCTACTTTCACCTTTTCTTGATTTATAGCATCTACCTGACGCCCCCTGTAATTAGGTTGTATTGGTAAATGTCTACTAAAACGTCTATCAATTAGCGTTAGTAGTTCAATCTCCTGTGGTCTTCCAAAAGACTGTACTGCTGTCAAAGCAGCTCTAATACTTCGACCTGTATACAATACATCATCAATAAATACAATTCTCTTATCTTCTACAACAAAATCAATATGGGTTTTATTAGCCTCAAGAATTTTTTCTCCTCTCCTAAAATCATCTCGGTAAAATGTAATATCAAGGTAACCTAATTTAACATCTGTTACCATATAATGATCCACCAAGATTTTTTTGATACGATCAGCTAAAAAAGCTCCTCTGGGTTGAATCCCAATTAAAACAGTATCTCTAAAGTGTGTATGGTTTTCTATTAATTGACAAGCCAAACGGTGCAGAATTATATCTATCTCTTTTGCACTAAGTAGTAATTTTTGACTCATAATCTCCAAATGGATATCTGGAATACAAAAGTAGTGAAAATTTAGAATTAATTCATCTTTATATTATTTTAAAAAACATCCATTGTACTTAGATGTGTCATATTATTCTTTCATTGCCTCCCTTTTTTGATGAGCATAAAATTTTATACTCATCAAAAAAGGTCGTTCATATGAACGACCTTTATGATATTAAAAAAATATTGAGATTACTTCTCTCCTTTTTCCATTTTAGCTTTAAGATC
>CAKMZM010000029.1 GCA_929200365.1 uncultured Flavobacteriaceae bacterium
TGGATAGATGAAGAAGCAGCATTGTATGCAATTATACAATTACAGAACAGAAGAGTAGTGACTAAGTTTATGTCTGAAATCAATTTTATAAACTCTGCAGTACAAGGTGATATTATTGAAATAGGAATGGATGTGGTAAAATTTGGAAATACCTCTTTGATTCTTAAGTGTGAAGTGAGAAACAAATTAACATATAACACAATTATTAAAGTAGAGAATATAACGGTGGTTAACCTCGATGTCTATGGAAAACCAGTATCGCATGGGAAAACTAAGATCATACATGAAGAGAAAGAATTACCTCAGAACTAGTTTTTTGACTAACACTTTACCTAGTTCATCATTGAGATTATCTATTATTTTTTGTCTGCCATAACTAAGTTCTTCTCTTAATACAGATGATGTAAGTTCTATATACACAGTTCCTCTTTCAAGTTTAATGTTTTGTGTGTATTTTGTTATAGCAGGACCCATTATTTTTTTCCAAACATCTCGTACAGCAACCTTGTCTAGCCCTTTTTGTAAATTATTGTCAGAAACAAAGCTTTTTAAAACTTCTTCCATACTCTGGTGTTCTTGATGACGTTTTGCCATTATAATTGTAGCTTTTGATATCGTTGATAAAAGTAAACATTTCCTGTTTCATTCTTAAAAATTATCTCGTTTTCTTTTGCAGAAATAATGGTTTCTTTCCATGTTGTTAACGAGTTTTTATAATACAATCTTACGCTGTCATTTTCAATGGTTATAGTAAATATCTCCTGGTTATCAGTAACTATAAAACTTCCATCTAGTTTAGGGCGTACTTTTTTGCGTATTCCTATCGAGTCTTTAATCTCAAAAAAGTCAATATCCTGATTGAACCTATATTCTTTTTCGTTTCCATCTGATAATACTACCTTTTTAATTTCCCAATATCCATCCAGATATTTGATATACTCTTTTGGATCAGTAGTTGTACAAGAAGTAACATATAAAAGTAGTATATAAAGTAAGATTCGTTGCATATTATATCTAAGTGTTTTTATCTTCTTCATTAATCAGAAGAGATTTTGAAGGGGCTTATTTTTCTATTTAGTTATTTTTCAACGTAATGATTTTATATGATTGTGATATTTTTTTTACCACACTTTCTGTTCGATCTGCATGAGTATCACTAATAAATAATTGCCCAAAATTTTGATCATCTACCAATTTTATAATGTGCTCTACACGTTTTTCGTCAAGCTTGTCAAAAATATCATCCAATAAAAGTATAGGATTCACTTTACTTTGTTTTTTTATAAAATCAAATTGAGCCAGTTTCAAAGCAATAAGAAACGATTTTTGTTGTCCCTGACTTCCAAATTTTTTAATAGGATATCCTTCAATCTCAAAAGATAAATCATCTTTATGAACTCCCACACTGGTATATTGTAGCATTCTGTCTTTAGAAAGATTCTGTTCTAAAAGAGTCAGTAAATTAGTTTCAGATAGTTTACTTTGATAGGATAGTGTAACACTTTCTTTTCCAGAGCTAATTGCTTGATACCTGTTTTCAAAAATAGGAATAAAAATCTCTAAAAATGTTGCTCTTTTTTCATAGATAATACTACCATATTCGTGCATTTGCTGGTTATACACCTCTAATGTGGTAGGATCAAAAGTGTTGTTGGCAGTAAAGTACTTTAATAGAGAGTTGCGTTGTGATACAATTTTAGAGTACTTCAATAATGTTTTTAGATAAGATTGATCACTTTGAGAGATCACACCATCTATAAATTTACGACGAGTATCACTACCCTCTGTAATTAGATCTCTATCTGCCGGAGAAATAATTACCAAAGGTAAAAAACCAATATGCTCGCTAAAAGTATCGTATATTTTTGCGTTGCGCTTAATTACTTTTTTCTGTCCCCTTTTTACACTTATAATTACTTTTTCATCACGATCTTCCTTTGTGTATACACCATCAATGACAAAAAAATCAGCAGTATGTTTAATGTTTTGACTGGTAATCGGATTAAAATAGCTTTTGCCAAATGATAAATGATAAATTGCATCCAGAACATTTGTTTTTCCAACACCATTATTGCCAACAAGACAATTTATTTTATCATCAAATTTAAAATTGATAGATTCGAAGTTTTTATAATTAAGTAAAGAAAGAGATTTTAAAATCATAAAATAGCAATCATCAAAGAGTCCTGACTTTAATAGAGTTCTTAGTTAATCGACGCAAATTATTGAAAAATAATAAATAGTTGTGCTTTTAATTGTGAATAAATATTTTATTTTTGCCGTTCATTAAAGAAAACTTATGGCAACTTATAAGAAACGTGGACACAAACCAAAAAATAAAGCTGAAGAAGTTGAGCAAATAGAAGATAATTCAACAACTGCAGAGGTATTTAATACCTTAGATGAAGGAGCCTCTAAAACTGAAGAATGGGTTGCAGCTAATCAAAAATACATATTAGGTGCTGTCGGAGTGATAGCCGTTGTGATATTAGGATATCTTGGATTTCAGAAATTTATTCAGGAACCAAAAGAGGAAGAAGCAGCTAATGAGATGTTTACAGCACAACAATATTTTGATAATGCTGTTAATGGTAATTCAACAGTTAGCGATTCATTATATACTTTAGCTCTTAATGGAGGAGAAGGGAAGTACGGTTTTTTAGAAATTATAGAAAACTATGGTAGTACTGATGCAGCTAACCTATCTAACTACTATGCTGGATTTTCTTACTTAAATATGAAAAAATACCAAGAAGCAATCAATTATCTTGATGACTTTAAGAGTGATGATGATATATTAGGTCCTTTAGCTTTAGGTGGTATTGGGGATGCATTTTCTCAGCTTGATCAAACAGAAGAAGCATTAGGGTATTATGAAAAAGCGGCTAAAGCAAAGACTAATGACTTTACCACTCCAAAGTTTTTATTAAAAGCAGCGATTACTGCAATATCTCTTGATAAACCAGAAGTAGCAATTCCGTATTTAGAACGAATTAAAGAAGAGTTCCCTAAGAGTGTAGAAGCTAATCAAGCAGATGTGCATCTAGGTAAAGCACAAGCAATGAAATAATAGTTTTGTAGTTCTGGTTTTTAATTTTTTTGCTGAAACCTGAAACCCGAGACGTAAAATCAATATGGCTACAGAAAATAAAAATTTATCACAATACGATAAAACAACAATCCCAAATGCGAAAAATTTTCGGTTTGGGATTGTTGTTTCAGAATGGAATGAAAAAATTACTCAAGGGCTGTTTCAAGGCGCATTTGATGCATTTATAGACTGTGGAGTAGTAAAAGAAAATATAGTACGGTGGAGTGTACCTGGAAGTTTCGAATTGATATATGGATGTAAGAAAATGCAAGAATCCTTTGATATGCTTGATGCCATTATCGCAGTAGGATCTGTTATACAAGGAGAAACCAAACATTTTGACTTTGTTTGTGATGGTGTTACACAAGGAATCAAAGATTTAAATATTGCTAGTGATATCCCTGTAATCTTTTGTGTGCTTACTGATAACACGTTGCAACAATCTATTGATCGTTCTGGAGGTAAGCATGGTAATAAAGGAACAGAAGCAGCAATCGCAGCTATCAAAATGGCACAATTGCGTAAAGATGCAACCTTTTACAAATAAGAATTTTCTAGCTAAAATCTAAGCAGCATAATCTCTGTTATTTATATTCTGATGTTATTGTAATACTAAAAACTTTAGATTACAATGCTTTTTAAGTATATTTGGATAATCAAAAAGATAGAAGCAGATTGTGAAGTTAAGTATCCCGAAAAGAAGAAAAAACAGAAGATTCAATTACACACCTCGATACTATGAAGGCAAAAGTGGTGGTAATATATATGATTTTGAAAATAAAATTACCAAATACAGGGATGCTACAAATGATATAGATTTTGGTTCACATTGGGCAGAAGCTCGTAAATCGACCCGTAATCGAGGTAATCGTGAAATTAATAGAAAGGTTATTTATATTGCAATAATTCTGGTTTTTATCTTTTTGTATATAATTGATTTTGATTTATCCATATTTACTGCACGACGATAGATGTCTGATATCATTCAACTATTACCAGATCACGTAGCTAATCAAATTGCTGCTGGGGAAGTGGTTCAACGACCAGCTTCAGTAGTGAAAGAGCTGTTAGAGAACGCAATTGATGCTCAGGCTACTCATATAAAATTAATCATAAAAGAAGCTGGTAAAACTCTTATTCAAGTTATAGATAATGGATCAGGAATGAGTGTTACCGATGCCAGACTGAGTTTTGAGCGCCATGCTACTTCAAAAATAAAAGCAGCAGAAGATCTTTTTCAATTAAACACCAAAGGTTTCAGAGGAGAAGCCCTAGCTTCTATAGCTGCGATTGCCCATGTAGAATTAAAAACGAAACAAGACGACGATGAGGTAGGGACAGAAATTAATATTGAAGGTAGTGAAGTGATTTCTCAAGAAGTATGTGTAACACCAAAAGGCACCTCTATAAGTGTCAAGAATTTATTTTATAACATTCCCGCACGACGAAATTTCTTAAAATCAAATGCAGTAGAATTACGTCATATTATAGATGAATTTCATCGGGTGACTATGGCACATCATGCTATTAAATTTGATATGTACCACAATGGGAGTGAAGTTTTTAATCTACCTGTTACAAATTGCCGGCAACGTATTGTAAATATTTTTGGAGGGAAAACTAATGAAAAACTCGTTCCTGTACAAGAAGAAACAGACTTGGTTACTATTAGCGGGTTTATAGGGAAACCAGAATATGCTAAGCGTACCCGTGGCGAGCAGTTTTTCTTTGTTAATAATAGATTTATTAAGAGTGCTTACTTAAATCATGCTGTTAATGCAGCATTTGAAGGTTTGCTAAAAGATAAAACACATCCTAGCTATTTTGTATACCTTACTGTAGACCCTATATCAATAGATATTAATATTCACCCTACTAAAACCGAAATTAAATTTGAAGACGAACATGCGTTGTATGCCATGCTAAGAGCCTCAATAAAACATAGTTTGGGGCAATTTAATGTAGCACCTGTATTAGATTTTGATAGAGATGCCTCAATGGATACACCTTATGAGTATAAAAGTAAAACCGCTCAGACACCCACAATAGAGGTAGATCGTAATTTTAATCCATTTAAAGAAGAAAAAGTATCTGGCTCTGGAAGTAGTTCGTTTTCGGGAAAAAGCCATACATCGTTTAAAAAAGAATCTGCTGCAGACTGGGAGAATCTGTATATAGGATTAGAGTCTGAAATGACAACAGACAAGTCTGTCGAAAATAATTTTTCTTCAGTAGAATTCGAAAGCACAGAAGTTACAGGATCATTGTTTGAGACCGATGAAAAAAAAGTTGGTCATCATACAACTTATCAACTCAGAAAAAAATATATTGTTACGACTATTAAAAGCGGGATGGTGATTGTGAACCAACACCGAGCACATCAACGAATATTATACGAAGAGTTATTGCGTAATATTACTATGGCAAGTGCTGTAAGTCAACAATTGTTGTTTCCGCTAACACTTTCTTTTAGCAAAAAAGAGATCGAACTTCTTACTACTGTAAAAGAACAACTTGAAAATACAGGATTTGTTTTTGGAGAGTTATCCTCTGGAGAAGTTGAAATTACAGGAATACCATCCGTTACGTCAGAAAAAGAAGTAGCTCAACTTTTAGAACAACTAATTTGTGATCTCGAAAGTGAAGTGCCTGATAGTGGTTTTTCTCAGACAGATCTACTGGCCAGATCAATTTCAAAAAGTATTGCAGTACGTGCAGGAGTAGAATTGGTTTCAGAACAACAACAGTATATGGTAAATAGCCTGTTTGCATGTACTGAGCCTACTATAACACCAGATAATAAACAGACTTTCATTACTTTAACAGTAGATGAAATCGATAAGAAATTTTAATACATAAATGGGAAGAATTACACCAGCTGTTAAAAATATACTGATTATAAATGTCATTTTTTGGATAGGAGCACTTTCGATAGCTAAGGGAGTGTTGTTTAATAATTTATTTGCTTATCATTTTGTTAGTAATGATTTGTTCAAACCTTGGCAGATAATTACTCACATGTTTATGCATGCAAATTATGTTCCTACAGGAAATGGTCAAACTATTTATTTTCAACATATATTATTCAATATGTTTGGTTTGTGGATGTTTGGAACTCCAGTAGAACGGTTTTTGGGAGTTAAAAAATTTGTTTTTTTCTATATCTCGGCTGGTCTTGGAGCTTTATTGATACATGCTGGTTATGATTATTTTCAATTTCAAGATTCATTATCACAATTAGTAAATGCAGGTTATGAACGTGATGTGATTTTTGATGTTCTTAATCAAGGGAAATACATGCCAGCTTGGGAAAACACCTTGAGCCCAAATGATTTTACACAGTTAGTAAGAAATTTTAATGGAACATTAGTAGGAGCCTCTGGTGCATTAATGGGGATTTTAGTCGCATTTGGAGTTTTATTTCCAAATCAAGAACTAATGTTAATCTTTTTACCAATTCCGATAAAAGCCAAATACTTTATACCAGGGATTATTTTATTAGATTTGTTTTCGATGCTTACTGGGTATTCTGTATTCAGCCCTTCTAATACAGCTTATTTAGCACACTTGGGTGGTGCACTCTTTGGATTTATCATGATATGGTACTGGAAAAAGAATTCATTTAATGATAAACGGTGGTACTAATTTATGACAACTAATAATTTATCATATCAATTTAAAACAGCTAATGTAATCATTAAGCTTATTGTGATTAATGTGGCTTTATTTTTATTCGCTACATTAGGATCTTGGATTTTTAAAACAAACCCAGGTGCTTTGATGCAGTGGTTTGTTTTACCTGTTGATCCAGAATCTTTGATTATACAGCCCTGGAGTATACTCACCTATAGTTTTCTACATTTTGATTTTTGGCATATTTTCTGGAATATGCTCGTGCTATACTGGTTTGGGCAATATGTTTTAAACTTATTTACCGAAAAAAGATTTCTTACGATTTATGTATTGGGAGCTATCTGCGGAGGATTATTATTTGTGTTGGCATATAATCTATTTCCAGTTTTAAATAATACATTAGCATATTTAATTGGAGCCTCGGCTGCAGTTCGTGCCATAATGATTTTTATTGCGGCATATACACCAAACTCTGAAGTACGAATCTTTGTTTTTAATGTTAAATTATGGCAGATAGGAGTGTTTGTAGTACTTTCTGATCTAATTCAAATTCCTACCTCTGGTAACGCAGGTGGATTGATCGCTCATTTAGGTGGTGCTTTATTTGGGTATATGTATGCGATTCAACTTAAAAAAGGAAATGATATAGGAGTCTGGTTCGAAAAACTGATGGATGGATTAAGTGCTATGTTTACTCCCAAAAAGAAAAGCCCGTTAAAAACCGTTTATAAATCAAAAACTCATAAAAGAACTCCTAAAAAAACAGCGACTTCTGCAACCAAAACCCCTAATCAGAAACAAATTGATGCTATTTTGGATAAGATTAGTAAAAGTGGTTATGATAGCTTAACTAAAGAAGAGAAGGATTTTTTGTTTAAAGCAGGGAAAGAGTAGTCATGAGGAAAGTAATTAGCAAGATCGTCTTTTTGATGAATGCTATAGCAGCTTTTGCCTTATTACTATCGTATTTACTCCCTTATGTCTCTCCAAAAATGTTTCCATTATTATCGGTTCTAAGTTTGGCAGTACCCATTCTAATTGTGATTAATGTACTATTTCTGTTATTTTGGGCAGTACAACTCAATAAAAAAGGGATACTTTCTCTGGTTGTGCTAATTTTTGGGATTTCTCACGTGTCTTCATTGTATAAGTTAAGAGGGAGATTAGTCGATGAGGTCGAGGATGGTATTTCATTAATGAGTTATAACGTGCATAGTTTTAATCGTTTTAACTGGATAGACTCAAAAACTATTCCTCAGGATATTTCAAAATTGGTGAAAGACCAAAATCCAGATGTATTTTGCGCTCAGGAATATTATAACAACCCAGATATCAACTTTAGTCAATATTCAAATAAGTATGAGTACTTTAATCATAATAGTAAAGAATTAGCATTGGTTATCTTTTCTAAATATCCATTTATTAATAAAGGATCTTTAAACTTTGAGAATACAGCCAACAATGTGATTTTTGCAGATGTAATATTTCCTAAAGATACTATTAGAGTGTATAATATTCATCTACAGTCTCATAGAATTAGTTCTAAAACAGACGATCTGGCTAAAGCAGATTCTCAAAAACTATTAAAACGTATTGGAGTATCTTTTAAAAAACAACAAACTCAGACAGAACAGCTTATAGTGCATATGAAATCTTCTCCGTACAGAAACATCGTGATGGGTGATTTTAATAATACAGCATATTCGTATGTGTACAATAAAATTAGATTAGAAAACCTTCAGGATACTTTTAAGAAAGCAGGAAAAGGATTTGGTAAAACCTTTAAGTTCGAATTGTTTCCAGCCAGAATTGATTTTATTTTAGTCCCCGAAGAATTTGAAGTATTAGGGTATCAAAGTTTTGACCTAGAACTTTCAGATCATTATCCAATACTATCAAAAATAAAGTTTTAGCTTTAGAATAGTACGTATCTGATATTACAATCCATCTATACTAGTCGAGTAATTCTTCATTTCTGCTTCCCAATCCTTATAGAAAACTGCATGTTTGTTTTGCATCATTAACTTCATTTTTTCTTTTACGGCTTGTTGTATTGGTTGAGGCAATCCATAGAATTTTTGACTGATTTTGGTTAGTCTTCCGTCGTAGTTGCTATTCTGATGTCTAATCGTTATTCTCCTTTTGTTATGATAAATGATAATCTTAACTCTACCATCTGCATATTCATCTTGCCCCATAGTGCCATAAACCAATATAAGATCTGCCAGACCGTCTTTATCTATATCAGATAATTCTGAGTACGCATTCCAAAATCCAATTGATGATTCCCAGTCTTTGTCTATATCATCTGTAAGAGAAGATTTTTTTTTAAACTGATTACTTTTATAGGAAAGGTTAAGTACTTTTATCTTGTCATATAAAGAATCGTTTTTTTCATCTATCTCCTTGTAATGTTCTAATTGTAAGAGGTAACGTTCTCCCGATTGATCTTTATATGAATATGCCTGATAAATAGGATATTCAATACCTAACTTACTTTTTATTCTTTTAGTGAAAGTGGATCGGATTTCTTTCTTAGAAAGCTTTCGGGCAATTTTAGGGTCGAATGAAATAGAATCAGACCTTTTAAGCTCTACTTTAATGATAGCATCCTCTTTTATTACTTGATCTGTATTGTTATTAGAATCTTTTGCTTGTTTACCACAAGAAAATAAGGTGACAAATAAAATAAAAAATAGAAGTTTATTCATAGAAAAAAAGATTAACAGCAATTTATTAGTACCAGTTCTATACTAAATGTAATCATTATTTTTTGAAATAGAGCATGTTGACTATAATTTACATCATCAAACAGTCGAGATAATCAGTAAGTATATGCCAAATTAAAGCTAACCCGATAATTCTTGTTTTTGAGAAAAAAGATAGTATACCGTATACCACAATAGCATAATAGCTATGCAAAGGATGAAACCCAATACTACACCGATTGGGATCAAAAATTTGATCTGCTAAAATATGATCAATATCGATTAGCATAGCTCCGATAAAAATAATATAAACTTTTTTCCACTGCTTAGGAAAAAATAATAGAGCTATACATAAAGGAATTATAAAATGAAATCCATAATGTAAGATCGGTCGGATCATAGAAAAATAGATTGATGCTCCAGATAGGTTAAGGCATTGGTACCTTCATTAAATATCAAATCCAAAATAGAAAGGTTAGGAATAAACCTATGCTTGTCTTCAAAAACCTGAATGTAAGGTTGAAGATGATGTGGCTTTTCTTTTTTTGCATTTACCAAATCTCGCAAATCAACAATCTCTTTAGGATTCTTATCATATCTAGTCGTTTTAGAAAAAGAAATATCTAATTGAAGACATTCTAATACAATTTGCATGCATTCATAATTAAAATCCAGAAGAAATTCTTTGGGTTTTTCAAATAAATGCACAAACTCATCTTCATAATATTCAAAAAAAGGAGAAGTTCTGTATGCGGTTTCAAGAGATTTCCAATGCAATGCTTGCCATTGAAAATCATTTTCGATACGAACATCTCTATATAATTGCCTTCCTTGTTTTTGCGTGTGCTTGATAGGGATAGTTAACAAAAGTTTACCATTGGCACCATAAATATAAGTACGATTACGGTAGGTTTGTTTTTGATAATTATCTTCGTTTTCAAAAATCACGGCATCAGATTGAGCTATAGCCACATATTGCAGTATAGATCCAAAATACATAGGATGGAGTAGGGCTGTTCTCATTGCTAGTAAACCTTGAAGGTTTTCGAAACCTTCAAGGTTTATTTTAATTAAGCTTTTTTCTTCCTCTTATGATATTGATTATAGATAATCCAGCCTGCTAGAACAATCAGGAAATATTTAAAATAGGAAACAGGTTTTCCATTCCCTCCAACGGTAGTAAACAAACGCTCCCATCGTATTTTGTTAAAAAGTCCTTTAGCATTAGAATCCCAGCTAAACCATACAAAAACTGGCTTTCCTACAATATGATTGGTAGGAACGTAACCCCAAACCCGGCTATCCTCACTATTATGGCGATTATCTCCCATCATCCAGTAATAATCTTGTTTAAAAGTATAGCTATCCATAGGTTTACCATTAAGGAGTATTTGTGTGCCATTTACAGATAGTGTATTGTCAATGCCCATTTCAGAACCTTCATAGACCTCTATAATTCTTCTGTAAAGCGAGAAACTTTTGAGGTTCATTTTTACGGTTTTACCAGCTTCAGGAATATAAATTGCCCCAAAATTATCCGAATTCCAGTTTACTCTACCATTGTTAGGAAATATTTTAGAATCTTTTACACCTTTAGGAGTTATATTTCGCTGTATGCTTGTTACATTTTGATGATTTTTAAATCGAGAAGCAGCCTCTTCTGTCATACCATGAGCACTAAATTGTGAATTGTTATATCCAAACTCATTAGGCTTTATTTTATAGCGATTATATAGATTTTGAAGATTGAAACGACTACCTTTTGTAGTTCCAGAATATGAAAATTGTACTTGAGCTCGTTCTGGTAATTTAGTTTGTTTTCCATTAATATAAACGAAACCATCTACTACTGCCAGAGAATCTCCAGGAACACCTACACAGCGTTTTACATAATTAGATTTTTTATCTATGGGCTTATAATGATATTTACCATCGCTGTATTGTTGGAATGCATTTACAGTATCTACAGGCCAACTAAATACTACAATATCATTACGTTTAATTTTTTGAAAACCAGGTAATCTGAAATATGGGTATTGTGGTTTGTTGGTATATGATTTTATTCTTGCCAATGGGATGGTATCATGAACCATAGGAAATGATACCGCTGTCATAGGAGTACGCGCACCATAATGAAACTTACTCACAAATAAGAAATCCCCGACCAGTAATGTTCTTTCTAAAGAACCAGTAGGAATAGTATAGGGCTGCATAAAATAAGTATGTACTATAGTTGCAGCAACAATGGCAAATAAAATTGAACTTACCCATTCTCCTGTAGCAGTTCTTGGTTTTAGATCACGATCTTCAATATAAACTACATCAAGCATATAGTTAACATAAAAGACATAAAACCCAAAAGTAACGATAACCAGAATAGTGTCTGTTGTAGAGTTTTTCCCAAAACTACGTATCGTTTCTACCCAAATAACAGGTAACATAATGACATTAATTACTGGGATAAATAACAGAATAACCCACCACCAAGGACGATTTATGATTTTCATTAAAATTACCGCATTATATATGGGAATGAGAGCTTCCCACGATTTTCTGCCCGCTTTAACATATAATTTCCAGGTGCCCAGAAAATGAATAACCTGTAATATCAGGAAAAAAATAAACCATTCTGTAAGTATCATCTTTAAATATATTTTTTAGTATAAGTACCTTTTCTTAGTAAAGCGTTACACTTTTTTATAAACCTAACACATCTTTCATACTATAAACACCAGTTTTATCTTTTAACCACTCGGCGGCTACAACTGCACCTAGTGCAAAACCATTTCGATTGTGCGCCGTATGTTTGATCTCTATAGTATCAACGACAGAAGCGTATGTTATAGTATGAGTGCCTGGAATCGTATCAATTCTTTTTGAAACAATTGGGATGGTGTTTTCATCTCCCACATCTAGTTGCCATGCTTTTTTATCGGTATTTTGAATAACTCCTTCTGCTAGTGTTATTGCAGTGCCACTTGGGGCATCCAGTTTTTCGGTATGATGAATTTCTTCCATAGCTATAGTATATCCTTCTAAAGGATTCATCATCTGTGCAAGCTTTTTATTAAGTTCGAAGAATAAATTTACACCCAAACTATAGTTTGAGGTATAAATGAAACTTCCTTTTTTTTTATTACATAATTCAAGAATAGTATCATAATGATCTAACCATCCAGTTGTACCAGATACTACAGGAGTATTTGCACTAAAACAATTAGTAATATTATTTACAGCAGCAGAAGGAATACTGAAGTCTATTGCCACATCAGTCTCAGAAAGATCATATACAGTATCATCTTTATCTACTTTAAGTACTATAGTATGACCTCTATCTATTGCCATCTTTTCTATGGTTTTACCCATTTTTCCATATCCCAGTAGTGCAATTTTCATATTTTGGTTGATATTATTAATTTACTAAGTTCTTAAAGGTTAATTTTTCTTAAAAACTATAGTTGAGTGATACTCCATAATTTGGTTTGATATCAAACTCGTTAAAATTTATTTTTGGTTTGAATGATAGATCTTGAGTCACATTATATTGTAATAAATGAGCGGTCACATTTGCATCTACAATATTTAGAAGATAAATTCCTACAGTTATTAAAAGTGATAACTCTTTTTCTCGACGAAAACGATCTTGCAATGATATCAATTGCTCATTTGTTATATTAGGAAACTCATCATCTGTAAAACCCGCCAATCTACGTTTGTATATATCTCGTAAACGATTGTAATGTTTGTTGTTGTCAATATAGAAATAAATACCTGTTCCTAATGCTGCATATACAATAGGGATTTTCCAATATTTATTAGTGTATGCTTGTCCTAGTCCAGGTAGAGCAGCAGAATAAAATGCAGCTCTGGCCGGAGCTAAAGGCTCATAAGGGCGTATTTTTTTCTTTCTTTCTTTTTTCTTCTTCTTTTTTACAGGAACTTCTTCTGTAATAATTTTTAACTCCTCATTTTCTTGAGAAAGACCATTTTGAATATAAAGGAATACAAAAAAAATAATATAAAGGAATTTAATCTTCACTATTTATAAGTTTCTTTAAACGTTTAAAATCTTCTTCTGAAGAAAATGGTATAATAAGTTTACCACTTCCTTTACCAGAAACTTTTACATCAATTTTTGCGCCAAAATAGTCTGAAAATTCCTTAATTCCTTTAGCGATATGTTTTGGTAATTGATTATGAGCAGAAGAAACCTTGGTATTAGAGTCTTCAGTATTATCATTAAGGGATCTAACTATTTTTTCTGTATCGCGAACAGATAATGATTTACTTATAATAGTTTCATAAATATCTAGTTGTTGTTGCTGATCTTCAATATTAATGAGTGCACGACCATGCCCCATAGATATAAAACCGTCTCGTATACCTGTTTGTACAATAGGGTCTAGTTTCAATAATCTTAGGTAATTAGCAATGGTAGATCTTTTTTTTCCTACTCTGTCACTCAATTGCTCTTGTGTTAAGCTAATCTCATCGATAAGACGTTGATATGACAGTGCAATTTCAATAGGATCTAAATCTTGTCGTTGAATATTCTCTACCAACGCCATTGTTAATGATTCCTGATCATTGGCAATACGAATATAGGCAGGTATTGTTTTTAATCCAGCTAATTTTGAAGCTCGAAAACGACGTTCTCCACTTACTAATTGGTAATTGTCAAAATCTAATTTTCGAACTGTGATGGGTTGTATAACGCCAACTTCTTTTATCGAGGTAGCAAGTTCTCGTAATGTTTCATCATTAAAGCTAGTACGAGGTTGAAATGGGTTAACATCTATGCTACCTAGATCTAACTCTATAATATTACCAACTACTTTATCTGCATTTTTATCCTCAACTGATTTTATATCATTCTCAGGATCTTTTAATAGTGCTGATAGTCCTCTTCCTAATGCCTGTTTTTTAGTTGCCTTCGCCATGAATCCTTAGCTATTTTTCTTAATAATTTCGTGAGCCAAACTTAAATAATTACTGGCACCTTTACTAGAAGCATCATAATTAATTATGCTTTCACCATAACTTGGTGCTTCACTTAAACGAATATTTCTCTGAATGATGGTTTTAAACACCATTTCATTAAAGTGTTTTTGAACTTCTTCTACCACTTGATTAGATAACCTTAATCTAGAATCATACATTGTTAGTAATAATCCTTCAATATCCAAATTTTTATTATGTACTTTTTGTACACTTTTTATTGTGTTCAGAAGTTTTCCTAACCCTTCTAATGCAAAATACTCACATTGAATAGGAATCATTACCGAATCGGCAGCGGTCAATGCATTTAAGGTTAACAAACCTAGAGAAGGTGCACAATCGATAAGAATATAATCATATTCAGATTTTAACCCTTCGATTGCTTTTTTCATCATATATTCACGTTGATCTTTATCAACAAGCTCTATTTCTATTGCAACCAAGTCGATATGTGCAGGGATAATATGTACATTAGGGGAATTGGTTTCTAAAATAGCATCTTCAGGCTTTATGGTATGCTCTAGAATTTGATACGTTCCTTTTTCGATACTATCAACATCTAATCCTAGTCCAGAAGTTGCATTAGCTTGTGGATCTGCATCGATAAGAAGTACTTTTTTCTCTAAAACACCTAGAGAAGCAGCTAAATTTACAGAGGTAGTAGTTTTACCTACACCACCTTTTTGATTGGCAATTGCTATTATTTTACCCATAAGGGGAAGTTTCGATTTATAGCGATAAAAATACGATTTATTATATATTATAAAAATGAAAAATGTTAACAGTAAGAAATAAAAAAGACCATCCTCCTTTTTAAGGATGGTCTATAGTACTTTTAGTATTGTTAATAACTACTTATTTATTTTTTTTTGCCCTAATCATGGCTTCTAGTTGATCCCACATTTCTTCGGGTATTTGATCAAGAAGATTAAATTGCCCTGCTCCTTTTAACCACTCACCACCATCTAATGTAACAACTTCGCCATTTACATAAGCAGAAAAATCAGACACCAAATAGGCAGCTAGATTAGCGAGCTCTTGGTGATCTCCCACACGTGCCAAAGGTACTTGTTTAACCATATCAATTTTATTTTTTAAATCTCCAGGTAATAATCGATCCCAGGCTCCTTTTGTAGGAAAAGGACCAGGAGCGATTGCATTAAAACGCATCCCGTATTTTGCCCATTCTACTGCTAATGATCGGGTCATTGCCAAAACACCAGCTTTTGCAGTAGCACTAGGTACTACATATGCAGATCCTGTCCAGGCATATGTTGTTACGATATTTAGAACAACAGTATTTTTGTACTTATTTTCAATCCAGTGTTTTCCAAAAGCAAGTGTACAGTTTTTAGTACCTTTTAGTACAATATCAATAATGATATCAAAAGCACGATGGGATAAACGTTCTGTGGGAGAAATAAAATTTCCTGCTGCATTATTAAGTAATACATCTACCGAACCAAAAGCTTCGAGAACCTGATCTCTCATTGCTTCAACCTGATCGTATTTTCTAACATCACATTGTAGTGGTAAGCATGTGCCGCCTGTTTCTGATTCTAGTTCTTTGGCTGTATTTTGTAGTTTTTCCAGATTACGTGAAGTAATGGTAACATTGGCTCCAAGTTCTAGAAAATATCTCGTCATAGATTTTCCTAATCCACTACCTCCACCAGTAACAACGATATTTTTTCCTTTTAATGCCCCATCGCGAAGCATTTTATCTTTATAATTCATATATGTATCAGTATTTTGCTAAGATAAGAAGTTATAATTATAAGTTATGCATGCATAGCTTATCTTTTCTTTGTCTTTTAAGATTTAGCTAAAATATTTTAGTATTTACAATGAATTTATGTTGAGCTTTTAATTGTATCTTTTTTGCACCATATTATGGCTTGCTATTCAAATACAGAAATTAGAATTTCTAAAATAGTAATAGCAGCATCACTTATTTTTGTTCCAGGACCAAAGATGGCAACTGCTCCAGCTTCAAAGAGAACATCATAATCATCAGGAGGGATTACACCACCAACAATAACCATGATATCTTCTCTTCCGTATTTTTTAAGTGCTGAAACGATTTGAGGAACCAACGTTTTATGCCCTCCTGCAAGTGATGATACGCCTACAATGTGTACATCATTTTCTACAGCTTGTTTTGCGGCTTCAACAGGAGTTTGGAATAACGGCCCAATATCTACATCAAAGCCTACATCTGCATAACTAGTTGCAACTACTTTTGCACCACGATCATGACCATCCTGTCCCATTTTGGCAATCATAATCCTTGGTCTGCGACCTTCTAATTTGGCATATTGATTTGCTAATTCTCTTGCTTTATTAAAAGAAGCATCATCTTTTATTTCTTTTGCATACACTCCTGTAAATGATTTAATTTCTGCTTTATATCTTCCGAATTCTTTCTCTAAGGCATCACTGATTTCACCTAAAGTAGCTCTCAGTCTTGCTGCTTCTACGGCTAAAGCTAATAAATTTTGATGCTCATTAGTTGCTGCTACAGTTAAATTTTTTAGCGCATTTTGTACAGCCTGTTCATTTCTCGAAGCTTTTACTTTGTTAAGCCCTTCTATTTGTTGGGTTCTTACAGCTTGATTGTCTACTTTTAAAGTGCTAATAGCCTCTTCTTCTTCTAATCTAAATCTATTAACACCTATGATTACATCTTGCTCGCTATCGATCCTAGCTTGTTTACGTGCAGCAGCTTCTTCTATTCTCATTTTAGGGATTCCTGCTTCAATAGCCTTAGTCATTCCTCCCAGTTCTTCTATTTCTTCAATAAGTTTCCAAGCTTTTTCAGCAATATTATTGGTTAGAGATTCTACATAATAACTTCCTGCCCATGGATCTACCGTGCGGGTAATTTGAGTTTCTTCTTGTAGGTATATTTGTGTATTTCTGGCAATTCTTGCAGAAAAATCTGTGGGTAGTGCAATGGCTTCATCAAGGGCATTAGTATGTAAACTTTGTGTTCCTCCAAAAGCGGCAGCACTTGCTTCTATGCAGGTACGAGCCACATTATTAAATGGGTCTTGAGCGGTAAGACTCCATCCGCTAGTTTGACAATGTGTACGAAGCATTAATGATTTTGGGTTTTTTGGATTAAATTGCTGGATTAATTTGGTCCATAACATACGTGCAGCACGCATTTTAGCAATTTCCATAAAATGATTCATACCAATTGCCCAAAAGAAAGAAAGGCGTGGAGCAAATGAATCGATATCCATACCCGCTTCAATTCCTTTTCTAATATATTCTAATCCATCAGCTAATGTGTATGCTAATTCGATATCACAGGTAGCACCAGCTTCTTGCATGTGGTATCCAGAGATACTTATAGGATTAAATTTTGGCATATTTTTAGAACAGTATTTAAAAATATCACCAATGATTCGCATAGACGGGGCAGGAGGGTAGACATAGGTGTTACGCACCATAAACTCTTTTAGGATATCATTTTGGATGGTTCCTGAGAGTAGTTTTTGATCCACCTCTTGTTCTTCTGCGGCTACAATATAAAATGCCATAATAGGCAAAACAGCCCCATTCATAGTCATAGAAACAGACATTTTATCGAGAGGAATCTGGTTAAATAGAATTTTCATATCCTCTACTGTATCGATTGCTACCCCTGCCATACCTACATCACCAAATACACGTTCATGATCACTATCATATCCGCGATGTGTAGCCAGATCAAAAGCGACAGATAACCCTTTTTGCCCAGCAGCAAGATTCCGTCGATAAAAGGCATTACTTTCTTCTGCTGTAGAAAACCCTGCATACTGTCGTATTGTCCAAGGTCGTCGTACATACATTGTAGAGTAAGGACCTCGTAAATATGGAGGAATCCCAGCAGAAAAATTGAGATGATCTAGATCTGTAATGTCATCTTTTTTGTAAAAAGATTTTATATCAATTCCTTCTGAAGTAATAAATGTAGAAATTTGCTGTTGACTATTAGGGATAGCTTCTTTTGGTAATTGGATATGTTGTAAATCTTTTCTATTCATTACTCAAAATCTCATTTTTAAAAATGATAATTAACAAGGTCATAAAATTAAGGTTTTAAAACCGATTTTTAATAAAAAACGAATTTGAGTCTAATTTTTTAGAGAATAATAACAAAAAGTTACTTAAATGCTTTTTCTATTATCATCAAGATAGAGTAGTATATATCAAAGGCTATAAAGTTTTTTATTTCTATTGAGGAAAATTCTTTGTCAGGGATATAATAGATTTTTTGTGAAATTAGTGAGGTACTAACATTACCGTCTTCTTCGAGAGTCGTAATAATATTTTTGAAGTCATCACTATTACTTGTGTTTTTAAGGCATTGAATAAATCCACCTCTGTAGTTAAAAATTAAAATTTCTTCTCCATTTTTTTTGCTTGTAGTAGGTGTGGATTTTTTTACAGCTTTTTGATTTTCGTATTCGCTTAATTTGATCCAAAGAGAAGTTTTATCATTAGCAATCTTTTTAAACTCGCGAACAAGTTTAATCGAATTTTTGGAAGGAATTTTTTTTAAATCCAGAGATAAACTGGCTACTTCTGCCAAGAATGTTCGATAGGTTTTTATAGAATCACTGCCAAATTTATAGTGAGCAAATAGATCATTTTCAAAAGAATCATATGCTTTTTTGATAATACCAGTTTCATCTACACCAAGGCAGTTATGACCATGTTGAGAATAAGTTATCTTTAGGGATAGAAATAAAGATAAGACTATAATTCTAGATCTAATTTTAAGGGGCATTAATTTAGATTTAGTAGTGTTAATGGATAGACCAAATTTTATAATTTAGGGAGAAAGTTAACAATAAATTAGTAAAAGTTAACATATTGTTGTGTTTTTTTCTTAATTCTGAAGTAATCGTTCTCATTTTTTATGAAACTAAATACGAAAGACTTTTATGGGGTAAGTATTTATTTTTACTTTAAAATTATTTCACTAGCAATCCGATAAAAAGAACATAGATCGCTTCGCTTTTAGAGATCAAAACAAAGATAAATAGATATTTATTTGAAAATTAGTTGTTTACTATTGAAAATAATACCAAATGAATTATAAAATGCGATATAATAGGGGCAGTTGCTTTCTTTTCTTATGAAGCTGTAAAACTCTTGCATAGCCTTAGATACGGAAGTTTTTTGCAATGAAATAGGAGAAGAAATGAACACGTATATTTATTGTGTTTTATAGTTGATTTGGTATAATCTATCATATTATCGACACTTATTATTATACTATTTTATGAGAAGAGTATATCTTTCCTTTATGGGTAGGTATACTTTAATTAAAAAATGATATGCTTTGAAACACAATACTTTATTTTTTTTCATCTTTTCCTATTTACAAAACTTCTGGATAGTTGTGATAATTTATAATAAAATGCGGGAGAATAGTAAGAGCATGTTTAAACTCTCTGCTTCTTAAAAATATCAAACTACTGATTTTTAGTTTGTATTGTGTTTAAAATATATTCTAGATTTAAATTATCGTTTTAGAGTTTTTCGTTCAATTTCCTGAGATAATCTTTTTGGTACAATTGGTGATAAAAGTGTTTTTCGCACTCTTTTTTCTGGAAATATAGGTTTTTGAAATTCAGGAATATGTTCTTCGGGATTTTGATATTTATTAGTTCCTGTTAATATAATTTTTTGATTATCGAATAGTTCTTGCTCTTTTTGGGCGCTTTCTTTTATTTTTTTCTGAATAATCCCAGATTTTAATTGCTTCAAGAAACCACCACTTTCTTCTATATTTTTAAATAATGATAATGCCTTATCTGCCATTTGTTGTGTTATACTCTCAATATAATAAGATCCCGAAGCTGGATTAGAAACCAAATCAAAGTAGCTTTCGTTTTTTAGCACCAAGAGTTGGTTTAAAGAAATTCTTGTTCCAAAATCATTTTCGAGATGATAAATATCATCATAGGGTAGATTTTGAATGGTATCGGCACTCCCTAATATTGCGCTCATACATTCTGTAGTAGTGCGTAACATATTTACGTTATAATCCAGAACGGTCTTATTTCTGTATGATGGATATGCAAAAATATGACACTCTGTTTTAGCGTTATATTCTAGAGCTAGTGTGCTCCATAATATTCTAATTGCCCTTAGTTTAGCAATTTCAAAAAAGTAATTACCGCCTATCGCAACTTTAAAAACTATGGGTGTTTTTTCTAAGCATGTATTTGATGCGTTTTCAAAATGATTTAAATATTCATTAGCATGAACTAACCCATATGCTAATTGTTGTACCATTGTAGCACCAGCATTTTGGTATAACCCTATATCTATACTAATACTATTTTTAAGATAACCATTTTTAGTGATTTGATCTAATGCTGCATGATCTTCTTGTAGCGTTTTATACCAGTTTCCGGTACTCGCCAGATTATTAATAATATCGGTTAGAATATAGATGCTTAGACTATTTTCTTTAGCAATATCATTTAGTTGTTGAATATAAGAAGGGGCAAGAAATTTAGTTTCTATAAAAATAGAAGTCGCAGCAGTAATCTGTTGTAAAAGACTTTTTGGTTCAATATCTTCTTTTGAGATTAGAAAATGAATACTTTCGGCGCCTTTTTTAATGGCTTCAAGTGCTTTTTGATTACCAATGATTGCTGAATTAACTACTATTTTTATACAATTTTTCCAGATAGAAGGATGAGATGCAGAACTATTTTCTATATAATCTTCTTGGTTGTAAAAAGGCTTTATATCAATGCCTTCTAAAGATTTATAAATCAATGCTTCATTGTAATCTGCACCCTTGAGATCAAATTGAATTTTTTGTTTCCATTGTTTTGCAGAAACCTCTTCAAAACCATCGAATAGAGATTTAGTCATCTTTTTTGTTTTTAGGTACACTATCTTCGTATTCAATAATGTATATTTCTTCATTGTCTCTCTTCATAAAATATTCTTCTCTTGCAAATTTTTCAAGCTCGCTACTGTCTTTTAATACCTTAATATCTTTCTGGTCTTTTACTATCTCTTTCATATAATATTCTTTATTATCTTCAAGCTCTTGAATTTCTTCGTCTAACTCTCTGTGAATCATCCATGAGTTGGTGTCAAAAAAGAGCATCCAAATTATAAATAACAGAATAATGAGTACATATTTATTTAAAAATATGGCAAATATCGGGATCAACGCCGGTTTGTTTTTTAGTTTCCGAAAATATTGTTTTAGCTTCAATCTAATTGAGAATAATATTCGATGTAAAGGTACAAAAAGTTAATTCAAGCGTTCTTTAACAATAGTACGTACAATATCGATAGCTACATTATTATAGTTATTGTTGGGTATAATAAGATCGGCAAATTCTTTGGTTGGATCAATGAACTGTTGATGCATGGGTTTTAAGGTGTTTTGGTATCGATCCAAAACTTCATCCATATCACGTCCACGTTCGGTGATATCTCTTTTTAGTCTTCGTATTAGGCGTTCATCACTATCGGTTTGTACATATATTTTGATATCAAACATCTCTCGGATTTTTGGATTGGTAAGTATCAAAATTCCTTCAACAATGATTACTTTGCTTGGTGCTGTGCTCACAGTTTTGTTGGTACGATTATGCGCTACAAAAGAGTATGTGGGTTGTGCTATTGTTTCTCCTTTTCTAAGTGCAGCCAGATGTTGACCTAATAACTCAAAATCTATAGATTGCGGATGATCAAAGTTTATTTTAACTCGTTCTTCGTATGTAAGATGACTTGTATCCTTATAATATGAGTCTTGTGATATGACACATACTTCATTTTCTGGTAATTCATTTACAATTTGATTGACAACAGTAGTTTTACCACAACCTGTTCCTCCAGCGATACCGATAATTAGCATTTTTGATTTTTTGACAAATTTAAAGATTGTTTTTGAGTTTTAAAGAAGATATGTTTATAGGGGTGTACGACAAATTTCTTTTTTTCAGAAAAGCATAAATAAATAACTCTATTTTCTTTCCTGTTTTATGCATCCTATCCCAGTTTTTGTAAAGGGAAGGAGTTAGTATTAAATAACCTTTAAGTCCAGAGGTAAAATTTTTACAGATATAGCAATGTGAGATTTCTACCAGGGATGATAGATCACTCCAGCAGAAGCATCTTTTCTGGCTCCAGTAACAGATTGCAGGCAATTCACCTCATTTCTTGCTCTAAGCACACCTATAAAAGCAAAGATCAGTGCTTCTTTAAAATCAATAATATTTTCTGATGGAATAACTACGGTTGCAAAACCATCTAATTTTTGTTGCAATAGTTCGATAAGAAAATCATTTTTTGCACCACCACCAGTTACCAGTATAGAACTGTTTTTATGTTTAGTTTTTTTAATCGCATTTGCTATTTGAGTTGTAATATGATGAACAGCTGTATGCAAAAGATTTTCTGCAGAATCCTGATGATAAACTATAATAGGAATCATTTCTTCTGTAAACCATTCATACCCCAAAGATTTTGGAAACGGAAGGGTGTAATACGATAGGTTATTTAGGGTATCTAGTAAAGTTGGGTTTAAAATACCAGTTTTTGCAATTTCTCCACCTTTATCATATACTTTATCTATAGTCGAACAGATAAAATTAAGCAACATATTGGCAGGCGAAATATCATAAGCAATTCTTTTTCCCTCAGTATTAAAAGAGATATTACTAATCCCACCTAGATTAAGACAAAAATCATATTCACCAAATAACAATTGATCGCCTATCGGAACCAGAGGTGCTCCCTGACCACCCAGAGCAACATCGTTGGTTCTAAAATCACAGATAACTTTTTGCCCACATGCATTGGCTAGATGTTGTCCAGATCCTATTTGATATGTTAACCCAATCTCGGGTTGATGAAAAACAGTGTGACCATGACTGGCAACAAAATCTACATGAATATTATTTTTAGTTATAATTTTTTTAACTTGATTACCCAACCAAGTTCCATATTCGTTATGAAAAGCCAATAAAGCTGTAGGTTCTAGATGTACTGTGTTTTTTAATTGTTCTTTAAACGTAACATCATAATCAATGCTATCTGTAGTAGTAATAGAGAATATCCAGGTATCATTTTTCTTTTTAAACGTACAACAAGCAATATCCAATCCGTCTAGAGAGGTTCCAGACATTAAGCCGATCACGGTGTATTCATTTTTAATCGAATTCATATCTTTTTATATTGAAAGTTGTACAGGTGATAGACCAATGGCTCTATGTTGCTCAAGAAAGTGTTTGGCTGCAATCTCCTGAAAAACTTTAAAATCCTGATACACAAGTACTGTATTATTTATGTCCTTAATTTGTAATACTCTCAAAGCATATGGGTTACCAAATACATATAAAGTTACATTTTTTGTCTTACTTAGTTTTTCTATAGTTTGCTGCGTTTCTGGATCAATACCAAACTCATGCATTGGTTTTATAGAGGGAGGAAATAATGCTATAAGAATATTATTGCTAGAAAAGGTAGTAGAAAAAGATGAGGTATACCTCATCTTTGTAAACTGTTTTGATCGATTAATTTCTTCAAAAAAAGTACAATCTTCAGTATTCCCTATAACTACAGCTTCAAAATCTTCGATATTAAATTTTTCAAAACTTTCTGTATCCGATTTATAGTGGGTAAGGGATGCTTTGGCGATGCTATTATTTAAAGAAGTAGTTTTTTTAGAATCAAAAGCAGGGTTCGAGATATTTTTTTTAAATGCATCTTTTTTCAGATTTTGAACTCTTGTAAAACTTTCTTCAATTTGCTGGTCAGTTGCATTTTTTTCTATGGTACGGATACCTTCTGCTACATGTTCTGCAAAACATAGAATATCATTACCAGCATCAAATGCTTTCCACTCTAACATTCCTTTTTTGGGATATAATTTAGATACACTATGCATATTAAGGGCATCAGAAATAACAGCACCTTCAAAACCTAATTCATTTCTTAATACTCCTTTAATGATATCTTTTGACAAAGTAGCCGATACATCTTTTCCGTTGGTTAAAGAAGGTACGGCAAGATGCCCGATCAGAATGCTATCAATTCCCGATGCTATTGCTTTTATAAATGGATATAGTTCTTCATCAAATAATTCTTGTCTAGATTTGGAGATTACCGGAAGTCCAAGATGCGAATCTACAGCAGTATCCCCGTGCCCTGGAAAATGTTTAAAACAGCCTAAAATCCCCGAAGCTTTGAGTCCTTTGTATAATGCTAAAGATTTAAGAGTAACCTGTTCTTTTTTTTCACCAAAAGAGCGATAACCAATTACGGGGTTATTAGGATTGACATTAATATCGGCAACAGGAGCCAAATTAAGATGGATTCCTATGTTTTTAAGATCATTTCCTATCTGTTTTCCTACTTCAGTAATCAAATTTGATTGATCCTCGGGGATTGCTCCTAATGTCATGGCATAAGGATATTGAGGAGTGTTCTCTACCCGCATAGCCAAACCCCATTCTGCATCAATACTAATGAGTAGTGGAGTAGGGGCTATGTTTTGATAATGTGTTATAAGTTCTGCGAGTCGCTTAGCACTGTTTTCATTTCGAATAACTTTTTTCTTACCTTCAAAATTAGTAGCAGCACTGGCTCTACTATGAAAAAAGGTAAGTCCTCCTACTTTGTAGTCTAGTATTAATTTTTCAACTTCTTTTATTTCCTGATCGGTGTCATTAATAAATGCGGCAGGAAAGAAAAACTGACCAATTTTTTCGGTTTTCGAAAGGCTGGATAGATTCATTACTCGTACTTAATTTAATTTTTGTCTTTCTTTCCGTAGGTAGCAGGATATTGGATGTATCGAGTAAGGATAATACCAGGAATTGCTGCAACGGCAACCCAAATAAAGAATCCTGTATACCCAAGAATCTCCTGAATAAAACCACTAATCATACCAGGTAGCATCATACCCAATGCCATAAATCCTGTTGCGATTGCATAATGAGAAGTCTTAGATATTCCTTCTGCTATATAAATCAGAAACATAAGATACGCTGCAAACCCAAATCCATATCCAAATTGCTCTATAATAACTGTTATGGTAACAAAAAGGGTAGAGGATGGTTTCCAAAAGGATAGTAAAACATATAATAGATTAGGAAGGTTCATAGCTAGAGCCATAGGAAGCATCCATTTTTTTAATCCATATACAGAAATAGCAATACCCCCCAGAATACCACCGATTACCAATGCAATAATCCCAAAAGTACCATAAATAACACCTACTTCGGTAGTTGATAATCCTAATCCACCAGTTTTTGTCTGATCCAATAAAAAAGGAGAAGCCATTTTTAGCAATTGTGATTCTCCTAAGCGATACAGCAGAATAAAGGCAAGGGCAATCCCAATTTGTTTCTTTTGAAAAAAAGTTTTGAAAACATCAAAAAAACCTAATGCTTTTTCTTCAGCAGTTTTGGTTTGATTTTCTACTTTTGGAGTTGTAAACAGATTTAGCAGTGTTAATATAATCATGAAAATAGCAGTAATGATCATGGTATATGACCATGCTTTTTGATTATTGCCATAATGATCTTCTAAAAAACCAGCAAGTATAACAATAAGCCCTTGGCCAGTTATCATTGCTAAACGATAAAACGTACTGCGTACTCCTAAAAAAAGAGATTGTTTTTTTTCTGAAAGGCTAATCAAATAATACCCATCAGATGCAATGTCGTTTGTAGCCGATGCAAATGCAGCTATCCAGAAACAAGACAGACTAAGGATAAAGAAATTATTGGTAGGAATCGTTAAGCCTACTCCCAAAAATGCTATAGCAATACCGAGTTGCATGCCTAAAAACCAATTGCGCTTAGTACTTTTAATATCTACAAAAGGACTCCATAGTGGTTTTAGAACCCAGGGAAGATTTAGCGAACTGACATACAATCCAATATCAGCATTACTAATACCTAGTTTTTTGTACATGATTACAGAAAACGTGATGATGATCACATATGGTAATCCTTCGGTAAAGTATAATGAGGGCACCCAAGCCCAGGCATTTTTGTCTTTGTTAGATGCTATCATGAATTGTTATTAAGGCAAGTAAGATACTTATAAATTATGAGTAATACCTGGTTTATATTTTATCGATATAATCTAACTCTAGAGCATCCAGATTTATCTCTGGTAGTGATTTTTTATAAAAAAAATCAATGATTTGATCCACAAGATACGAATTGATTTTTTCAATCTTTTTTTCCTCAATCATTGTAAAAACATTCATAGCCTCGCCCTTTTTAAACTCTTTGATCAATTCATCTGATTTTTTAACAGCATCCATACCGTTATACTTTTCCATTTTTTTCTTCATCCATCTATGGCTTACTAGCTTTATTTGACTGTCATGAACATCTTTCTTCAAGAGCTCTATACGTTTTATATTATTTTTTGCTTCTTTCTGTGTACGATTTAGTTGTGTTTTGGCTTGTGTAAACTGCTTTTCGAATTTAAAATCAAGACGACGCATATCGTGTTTTAGATGTTGTATTACCTCATAAAGTGCATTGTCATATATGGTTAAGAAATTTTCATAGGCATACAATGCATCAAGAAATACAATTGCATTCTTCTTGTACAATTTTGGTATTGGCTGATTTTTTACTTTTTTAAACAAGTTTGTTAGAACCACTTGTTTTTCTTCAGGAATGTTAATAAACCAAGAATTATTCTTTAACGTTCTTAATTTTGAAGTTATCTCAAGTCTGGTACCTTTATATAGCTCTGATTTATAACTAAATCTATAGGTGTTGGGATTAGAGCCTCTTTTTTGTTGAGCACTACCATAGTACATGATTAGAAATACAGAAATAAATGCTAAGAATTTCATATATCATGTTTGGTTAGTTAGTCATTTTATTAACGTGATACATAACCTGATTGTTATATCATGTTAAATGAATTCTTCATTGCTAGTATAAACTTTTAAGAAATATTATTTTTTAACTCCAGCAACTTCTTCTACAGTCACCATTTTTTTCTGAGTATTTCCCCAACTGTTCATGATGTAGTTCATTACATCGGCAATTTCTTCATCTTCAAGGCCAAGTGAAGCCATGGCATTGTTGTATGCTTTTTCATTAACTTTAATAGGACCACTCAAACCGTATTTGATAGCATATATACTTTCTTTTCGTTTATTGGTTAACCAATCTGATCCTGCCAAAGGAGGAAATAC
>CAKMZM010000030.1:0-18577 GCA_929200365.1 uncultured Flavobacteriaceae bacterium
GTTTTTAGACCCAGTATTTTCTTCTGGAGTTACATTTGCTACAGAATCTGCATTGCTGGCGGCAAAACTTGTTGCCAGAGAATTACAAGATGAATCTGTAGATTGGGAACAGGAATATACGGGATATATTAAAGGGGGAGTAGATGTTTTTGCATCTTATGTAAAAGAATGGTATACAGGAAATCTTCAAAAGTTATTTTTCCACCAACCAGAAAACCCACAAATTAAACGACAAATATGTGCGGTTTTGGCAGGCTATGTGTGGGATGAAACAAACCCTTTTGTTACCAAACATAATAGATTAATTAAAACGGTTGCACATATGATAGATATGGAAATAGAAAAATAAGCTTAATAGAGAGCGATTGTTTTTTTTAGGTTTTATATATAGAACAGAACTCATCTTGAATAATGCTTTTGCCTGTAAAATTTACATTTCATACCCTCATTATGGCACAAAAGCCAAACTTTTCGACTTAAAACCACTACTCAAGATGAGTTCATATTTACCTATGCAAACGATCCAGGATTTCCATGACTTCTATTTTTTTTCGTACCGAAACAGGTATGTTTTCTCCATTTTTTAGCATAAGATATCCTCCATCGGTTTTGATAAAGGCGCTAATACATTGCAGATTAACTAGGTGACTTTGATGTACTCGCAGAAATTGATAATTTTTGAGCATATCAGAAAAATATTTCAACGTCTTAGTTACAAAAATTTTCTTTTCATCCTGAAGATAAAAAATGGTGTTATTGCTATCAGACTCGCAACGAATAATATCATCCAGGTTTACGATGATGATCTTATCAAGGGTGTGTAATGAGATTTTGTCTGGCTTTTGTTCTGGTGCAGATAATGTGTCTTTTAAAATATTAAGACGTTCTTTGTTGGGTTGGATTTGTTCTTTTGCACGGGCGATAGCCTGAGCCAATTCTTCATTTGAGTAGGGTTTTAAAACATAATCAATAGCTGCAAATTTGAAAGCTCTGATTGCAAACTCATCACTGGCAGTAACAAAAATAATTTTTGATTTAAGATCAGGAAATATCTCTAAGATATCAAACCCGGTACCATCACCCAGCATAATGTCTAAAAAGAGAATATCGGGTTGTGTATTGCGTAATGACTTTGCGGCTTCTACTACACTTTGGGCAGTGTCAATTACTTTTATTTCTGAATGATTCACTTTTAAATCACTTTTTAAAAGCTGAAGTGCATCAGGCATGTCTTCTACGATAATTGCTGTAAGCATAATTGTTCTAATAATCGGTTTCTAATGGTATTTTAAATGTAATCTCGGTTCCTGCTACAGCATTACTGTTTAAGAGAATTTCTTTTATATGTAAAGAATCTTTTCCTGAAATTGATTCAAGCCGTTCACGGGTTACTGTAAGTGCCATAGATTGATGATCTGTTTTGGTTTTGTTTTTTTGGGATTGAAAAATACCTTGACCGTTATCTACTATAGTACAATGTAAATATTCTTCACAGGTATGGAATAATACTTTTAACTCCCCATCTCTGTTTCCTTTTAAAATGCCATGTCTAACAGCATTTTCTACAAAGGGTTGAATTAGCATTGGAGGAATAAGGATTTCTTCGGGATCCAAATCAGAATTTATAGAAATATCATAGATAAATGGTTTGCTAGCCATTAATTGTTCTATTTCGATATAGTGTTTTAAGGTCTGTATTTCCTGTCCTAAGGTTATATAATCTTTTCTGGAATTATATAAGGTTTCTCTTAACAAGGTAGCAAATGTATTTATCGTAGTATTCATTCGATTAGGGTTATTAGTCCCCATTGCTTTTATACCATTAAGTGCATTAAAAATAAAATGAGGATTCATTTGCAAGCGTAATGCTTTTTGTTCTAATGATAGTAAATGATTCTGCATTTGTAAGCGATTACGTTCTTCCTTATTTTTTCGTTTTACTCTTCGAATGTATGATAATGCGTATCCTCCTAAAATTAATATTATTATTGCTAAAATTGCTAATTGAAACCAAGCTTTTTCATAAATAGGGCTATCAATAAAAAACTGAAACATAATAGGATCACTTTCTTCCCATCTATAGTTTCTGGATTGTGCAGAGAAGTAATGAGGACCATATGCCAAGCCTGCAAGATTTTGTTTGTTATCTGATGACCAAGGACTCCATTCAGAATTATTTAACCTCCAACGGTATTCTACATCATTGGGATGGTCAAGATCAATAGTTTTGTAACTAAATGACAATTCTGTTTGATTTGGAGTGAGTTTTAAAACATTACGACTATTTGCCCAGATGTTTAATCTAATAGAATCTACGCTACGATAAGCAACCTCTATATCTTCAAAATATAGACTAGGTTTAATTGTCACTTTGGTAGTTCCTGTAGGTTGATATTTGGTTAACCCATATATTGCACCAAACCAGAGGTTCCCCTGATTATCTTTGGTAACAGCATTAAGGCAGGTTTCAATTCCTAAAAAACCATCATTTCTTCCAAAATGAAAGACATCTACAATATCATTTGATTGGTTTAATTCAATTCTGTCTACTCCTCGTTCACTTCCTACCCATAGATTATTTTTATCATCAAATATCATTTGATAAATATTATCTGAATAAGGTTTTTTCCTGCCTTTCAGTTTTTTGAAAGCAATATTTCCATCAAGATTTGACCACCAAATCCCTCTTCCCGCTGTCCCAAGATATAATATGTTTTTATGAAAAAGTAGTGTGCTAATTGCTGTCTTTTGGTTTAAAACATTGCCTAAGTGTGTAACTTTATTTCTCTGGATATATCCTAGATGCCCATTTTGGGTAGCATACCAGATTTTACCGAGAGAATCTTTTTTCATATCTCTAATTTGTAAATCTTCGATACCACTTTTTCTAGTAAACTTTTTTAAAGATGTTATTCGTTTCTTTTTTGAATCGTATATAAGTTTTGAGATACCAGCTGAATAAGATGCAACCCAAATAGTATTATCCATAACTTGTATAGCCCTTATCCAATCTGATAGTAAACCTTTATCAGTGTCAATAATATGATTTTTACTAACGGTTATTGGAATAGTATCTGTTGTAATAATTAGATCTGAATTTACCCCTTTATCATTAATCGTATCTACAACAATACTATCAACCTGTATCATCTCTTTAAAAAGAATCCCTTTCCCTTCGGTACCAGCCCAAATGTTTCCAGAGTTATCACTGGTTATGGTTTTTATTTTTACATCAGATAAACGTTCTTCCTGAGGTATATGATGAATCCCCGCAGAATCGATTTTTACCATTCCAGCCTCAGAATTGGATGCCCAGATACCATTCTTTGTATTATGAACAGCATATACACGATTACCTTTTAATCCTGTGTTTTGGTCATAATGTGTGAAATTATTTTGAAAATATTTATAAAACCCTCCTCCCGATGTGGCAATCCAGATATTAGACTGGCGATCTAAGAGACTTTTTCTGGTATTAGAAACAGATAGCCCATTTTTTCGATTGATTTTCTTTTTTAGAGCATGTGTTTCAAAATCCAATATAGTAATTCCGTCATTATCGGTAGCAAACCATAATTCATTATTGTTATGTACAGAAATATCGGTTACTCTTACGGGTCTTTGAATCCAACGATTACCATAGGTTTTTGCATTGGTGTTTAATACTAAAACCCCTTGATTAAAAGCAGCGGCAAATACTTTATTATTATAAAAGATAGCAGCAGTAAAATCGTATGCACTATGCCTTTCTATAATACTCGCTCCTTGTTTTATATTATTTAATTTCCAGAGCCCTTTATTAGTCGCTATCCAGTATAGTTTACCGTCAAATACTATGTCATTAATAATGCTTGTATTAATCTTAGGATTAAGATTAATCTTAATTAAACCTGGATTTTTGCGATATTCATAAATACCAATATTAGTAGCTAAATACGTTTTATTTGCTATCTGGCATATTTTATTAATCCGAGGACCTTCAAGATTAGTAAACTTGTTTTTGATCTTTATACTTAATCCATTTTTTGTGCCAATAAACAAGCTATCATTTACAAAATCAAGTGAATGAATATAATTAGACTGTAACCCATCATTTTCGTTCCAGATTTTAAACTCTTCACCATTAAACCTAGAGAGTCCACCTCCTTGAGTGCCTAGCCATAAGTACCCTATTTTATCTTGTACGATGTCATAAACTTGCGATTGCGGCAATCCATCTTCTAGTGTATATGCTCTGAGTTGATTGTTTTGCGCTGATAATGAGCTGATATAAACATATGTCAGGCATAAAATAAGGCAAATGGTTTTATAGTTTAAGTTCACAAGAGGATTTATCTGGTTGGCAACAAATATAATCAAACTGAATTTTGATATGAGGTGTAATCAAAAAAAAACCGACACCTCCAGTTAAGGTGGGTCGGTGTATATAATAAACAAAAGCTTCCCCCTTATTGTTTATTAAATTGAAATTACTTGTATTAGTACCCAGTAATAGCAGTTGTTTTTGAGGTTTCAACAACACTACCCTTTTTATTCCAGGTAAAGCTTTGTTTTAAATTCACATATTTAATATCTGTAGTTGTTTTTTTATAGAATGTTTGAGTTTCTAATATATTACTTTGGATACCGTATTCTTGATTAGGAAATACATACTGAAAATCAGTATCAGAATTCTCACAATATACATTTTTAAGTTCAGGCAATTCTACAATTGTATTGTCATCTTTAATCATATAATAAAATGCTTCTACGTGAGCACAACATCCTAAATATTCTACCTCCATCTTAATCACCTTAGAAATCCCTTCTAGCCCAGGGTTTTCTAAGGTGGTTATAAAGATATCCTCAAAAAGCTCTGTGTCTTCAATAGTAAGAGTAGATATTTTATCTAAATTTTCCTCTCCCGAACGAACTAGATTAATAACATATGAGGGATGTTTTTCTCCACGATCGATAATTTCGGTAGTGACCAAAAACTCTTTAGTATCAGTAAAAACTTTCTGTGCATAGATACCTTGAAAACTTTGAAATAGAATAATAATTATGGCAATATTTTTCATAATAGCTTAATTTGAGGTTGACTATTTTTTATAAAAGTAATTCCTTATATCATTTTTAAAGATGTACTTTTAGTATTCGTAATGATTTAATTAGAATTCGCTAAATGTGGGTGTATAACAGAATTTTCTTTTTATGAGAAAAGCATAAAAAATTGATATTATTTTATTTCCTGTTTTGCGTATGCCATTCCAACCTTCCTAAAAAGAAAGAGCTAGTATTGTTTTAGAAAATTAAGAAACTAATCTTTTTGAAAAGGGGAATTTGCACCAATGTATTGTGAATCATCAAGATTTGTCGTGCATCCCCTAGATGTTACCTTGTTGATTTTATGATATAAAAAGCCTTTCAAAAGACAAGAAATAAGAGTTTATGAATAACTTATTTTACCAATCAAGAGGGAGTCTTTTCTGTATGGTTTAAAGATTTACCAGAGTAATTTTACAACTATACTTTCATAATGTCTAAAAATAATACAGTTTCGAGTGGTTGATAATGTGATGGTATTGATATATCAGGTTTATGATTTATTATTAAACAAATTTAGATATTTTTCGTTTAATAATATGTGATTAATCTTTGTTATAGAAACAGAAATTTATTTGATATATAAGTTATAAAATAGAAATAGATGAAAACAATACGTTACCGATCTCAAGGGCAGGATGTTCATTTTTTAGAAGAAATTTTAACTACGTTAGGATACCACATATATGTATCTAATTTTTTTGGAAAAGATACAGATATAGCTGTCAAAGATTTCCAAACCAAACATAACCTTGTTGTAGATGGTATTGTAGGGCTTAAAACCTGGTCCAAGCTTATTGAAATTAAAAATAACCTTACGGCATTTAATGATAAACTCTTATCTGAACAAGATATGAAGGATTTTGCAAATCGGTTTGGGTTAGAATTAGCAATGGTAAAAGCAGTTAATGAAATAGAAAGTAGTGGTAAAGGATTTTTGATATCTGGCAGACCAAGAATTTTGTTTGAGGGTCATGTTTTTTGGAAAGAACTCGATAAACAAGGAGTAGATCCATCTCAATATGTCTCTGAATACACAAAAAATGTGTTATATAAAAAATGGACTAAAGTATATTATAAAGGAGGGGCTGGTGAGTATGATCGTTTAGAAAAAGCTGCTGGGATATCTGATCTACCAGTTTTTCATGAAACGGCTTATAGCTCTGCATCATGGGGAGCTTTTCAGATCATGGGGTTTCATTATGCAAGTTTGGGGTATTCTTCTATAGATCACTTTGTTTCACAAATGTATGAACACGAAAGAGAGCATCTTAATACCTTTGGTAAATTTATAAAAATCACATTTTTTAAAGGCAAAAAACTATTAGATTGGATAAAAGAAAAGAACTGGGCAAGATTTGCCGAGGGATATAATGGATCAGGGTATAAAAAGAATAAATATGATACTAAACTAAAAAAAGCTTATATAAAATATAGCAATAGTTAATGATGATTGTATAAAAGAATTAAATTTGTTTTAAGCTGCCCTACCACAACTATACGAAGGTTTTTTTATATTTTTACTGCATGATTGATAATTTTGAGAATGAGTTTTTTGGGATTGGTATTCAAAATGGTAAAACGCCAGAAAATCTAGGGGTATTATGGCGATCTGCACAAAATATGGGAGCCAGTTTTATTTTTACTATTGGCAATCGATATGCAAAACAAGCCAGTGATACTCATAATGCTGTAAAAGCAATGCCATATTTTCATTATAATACATTTGAAGATTTTTATAACCATTTACCTAAAGGAGCAATGCTTGTTGGGGTAGAGTTAGTTAATAATGCTCAATTTTTAGAAACTTTTAAACATCCTAAACGCTGTGTATATCTGCTAGGAGCAGAAGATCATGGGTTGTCTAAAAAAGCCATCGAAAAGTCTCAGTTTCTAGTCAAATTCAAATCAGAGTTAAGTATTAATGTAGCTGTTGCAGGAAGCATTATTATGTATGATCGTGGAGTTGATAAACCTAGATATATAAAAGCTTCAGAATAGTAAAGTTGAAAATAAGAATACAAGATCTTGTTTAGTTCGTTATATTTATAACCACTATCCTTAATTGTCTATGTTTAAAATAATAGAAGGTTTTATTGCTGATTTTAGCTCTTGGGTATGGGATTGGCCTTTATTGATATTGCTTGTTGGAGGAGGTTTGTTCTTTCTTATTTACTCTAAGTTTACACCTTTTTTCTATTTTAAACATGCGATTGATGTATTGCGAGGCAAATATGATAATGAGCATGCGCCTGGTCAGCTTAGTCATTTTCAGGCTTTATCTTCTGCTATTGCTGCAACAGTGGGTATGGGTAACATAAGTGGGGTGGCGGTAGCAATTGTTGCAGGTGGACCAGGAGCTGTTTTCTGGATGTGGATCAGCGCTTTAATTGGTATGGCAACTAAGTTTTATACCTGTTCACTTGCCGTAATGTATCGATCAGAAGATGATCAAGGATCTTTGCTTAGTGGTCCGATGTATATAATCACCAAAGGATTGGGAACCCAATGGAAACCTTTGGCTGTACTGTTTGCTTTGGCAGGATTAATAGGAACACTTCCTGCATTTACTGCAAATCAATTAACGCAGGCGTTAGTAGATGTTTTAGATTGGAATGATGATTATAAGTGGTATATAGGGATTGTTTTGGCGGGTTTTGCTTCATTGGTGATTATGGGGGGGATTAAAAGAATTGGTATTGTAGCTAGTAAATTGGTTCCTTTTATGGTGGTGTTATATTTTATTACTGTTAGTACTATTTTGATATTACAAATAGAAAAAATACCAGATATGTTTTTGTTGATTTTCTCAGATGCGTTTTCTGGAAAAGCAGTAACTGGAGGAACTTTAGGATACTTGATTAAAACAGGAGTGAAAAGAGCTGCTTTTTCTAACGAAGCAGGAGTTGGTACAGCACCAATGATGCATGGTGTGACAAAAACTAATGAGCCTATTAGGGAAGGATTGGTAGCGATGATTGGACCAGCAATAGATACATTATTGGTATGTACATTAACTGCTTTGGCAATACTTTCTACAGAGGTGTGGCAAAATACAAGTGATAATGGAATATCCCTTACTTTAGACGCTTTTAATGCTGTTTTTCCATATAGGTTGGGAGATATTGTAGTGATTGTTATGATTTTAGTATTTGGGCTTTCAACACTATTTTCATATTCTCATTATGGGACTACATGTTTAGGGTTTTTAACCAAACCAAAGTATGGTAAATATTATAATTACATATATATAGGGTCGATTATAATTGCTGCAGTGGTCAAAATAGAATTTGCAATTAATCTCATTGATAGTGCATTTGCCATAATGGCAATCCCTACTGTAATATCTGGATTATTATTAGCACCTAAAGTAAATGCTAAAGCTAAAATTTATTTTAAAAAACGTAAGAGATAATTTATTCATAATGTTAAAGATATTGTTTTTCATGCAAATAAACTCAATACCTCTAACTCCTCAATTTATTCCTTTATAATAAACTCACTTCTTCTGTTTTCCTGATGCTCTTTTTCGGTGCAAGGAAAATCATCAGTACAGTCATTAATTAATCTCCTTTCTCCATAAGCTTTACCGCGTATTCGTCGCCAGTAAATCCCTCCTTCTTCTACAATGTACTTTATCGTAGCTCTCATTCTTTTTACACTTAATTTTTTATTGTACCAATAGCTTGATCTACTATCGGTATGTGAACGAACTTCAATCTTTAATTTAGGGTGTTTGTTCATTGCCGAAATTATTTTTTGGAGTTCTACTTCCGCTTCTGGAGTAATTTCAGAATCATCAAGACCAAAATAAATTGATTCTAATTGTAAAATTTTTGATAAATCATCCCCAACATTTATTTCTACAGTTGTAGGCAACAAATCATCTAAACTTACTAATGAAATAGGCATATAGTGGCTATATTCAAAAGTATCAGAGGTTTCTAATGTAACTTCTCTTGGGGTATAATTGTTTAGTTTTGCTCTTATTGTATATGCTGCATTACAAGGTGCATTAAATTTATATTTCCCCATTAGATCAGAAACTACTTGATGTATTATGTTTCCATTTTCATCTAATAAGATAACATCTACACGAGCAAGGGGTTCATTAGTTGTATTATCACTAATTATACCTTCAACGTATTGAATGCAGGAAGTGATCAAATCTTCAACCTGTTTAAAACTATAAATGTCATCGTTTCCTTTACCTCCTTTCCTATTACTAGCAAAATATCCTATTTTGGTATCTTCATTAAGCACAAAAGTGAAATCATCTTTTGGGCTGTTTACTGGTTTGCCAACATTAAAAGCTTTAGAAAATCCAGATTCTTCAGGAACCGAAACAAAAATATCTAATCCACCTAAACCTACATGACCATCACTAGCAAAATATAATCGCCCACTATCACTTATGTAAGGAAAAGTTTCTCGACCTTCTGTGTTTATAGTATTGCCTAAGTTTTGTGGAGTGCCATAATTTCCATCCTCATACACGTCTACTACAAACAGATCAGATTGCCCTAAAGTACCAGGCATATCACTTGCAAAATAGAGCTTAGTTCCATCTGAACTTAATGCAGGATGAGATACCGAATATTCATTACTGGAAAAGGGTAATTCTACAATATTAGACCATACGTTATCTTTAAATGTAGCTTTATATAATTTTAATAATACAACCCCTTTTTTATTCGTGCCTAATTTCTTGCCTGTATAATTGTTTCTTGAAAAATATACTGTTTTTCCATCTTTACTAAAACTGGTAGAGGATTCATGGAATTTGGTATTTATCTTTCCTTTTAGCTTCACGGGTTTTTCTAATGTAATTTGATCTTCGCCAATATTTGAAGAAAAGATATCTAAAAAAGGCATTTTATTCCATTTGTGAAGTTTTAGATCATTAATATTTTTACTTCTTGACGAAGCAAAAACAATTTGATTTTTAGTATTGAAACTAGGAGCATATTCTGAATTTTTTGAATTAATGCTCAATGTATAAATAGTAAACTTACCAGATTGCATTTCAATAAAATCTAAATAATCTCTCTTCTCTATAAAAGATTTAGCACGTTTATCATTTCCTGTAATCACATAGAATTGATCCATAATCATATCGGCTTCCTTATAGCGTTCTACACTTTTTAAGCTTTGTGCATATCTGAATAGATATTCAGGATTCAAATCTTTAGGATAAGTGTTGATCAATTTCTCATACCACTCTACAGCATCTTCAAGTTCCCCAGTAAGATAAAATGAATCAGCTAGCTTAGTATATAAGTTAGAAGACGAATATCCTTTTTGAGCTACATCTAGATAGATTGCTCTGGCATCGATATAGCCAAATGATTTAAAAATTTGATCTGCTTCAGTAAGTCGCTTGTTAGGCTCTTGAGAAAAAAGCCCTAGTGAAATAAGAAATATCAAACAGAAAGAAATAAAATTTCTTTTGGTAAAAAATGAAGTGGTCAATATAAAGTTTTTCAAAAAATCCCAAATTTTAGTGTTAAAAACTTGTTTTCAAGGGGCTTTTGAAAACTTGCACGAACTAAAATTAATAAAAATTTTCATTAAAATTTTAATTCATGTTTTTATTTTAATAACCATTTTATATATAGAAATGTTAATAAGAATACAAGTAAACACAATGTGGGTTAAAAATCAACAGTTTAAAATCTTGAGTATTCTTCAAATTATTAGCATATCACAATATTTCAACGAGTCAAAGTAGCCTTATCATTTTTAATATACTGGTTTTTAGAAAACATGATATTTAAGCATTCTCTGAATAGTGATCGACATAATAATCCTTGATAGAGTTGTTTTCCTGTTTAATATTCATCTACCTTTGTATTAAAATCTAATATATGGCGCATAAATCTGGTTTTGTAAATATTATAGGCAACCCTAATGTAGGTAAATCAACATTGATGAATGCTTTTATTGGTGAGAAATTATCTATTATTACTTCTAAAGCACAAACAACGAGACATCGTATTTTAGGTATTGTAAATGGAGATGATTTTCAGGTAATTTTATCAGATACCCCTGGGATTATAAAACCTGCCTATGAACTTCAAGAATCAATGATGGGTTTTGTTAAATCTGCTTTTGAAGATGCAGATGTATTGATATACATGGTAGAAATTGGTGAAAAAGATTTGAAAGATGAAGCCTTTTTTAATAAAATAACAAATGCTAAAATCCCAGTTATTCTATTAATAAATAAGATAGATCAATCTAATCAGGATACACTAGAGAAGCAGGTTCAGTTTTGGGGTCAAAAAGTACCTAATGCAGAAATATATCCAATATCTGCTTTAGAGAATTTTAATGTGAAAGAGGTTTTTGGAAGAATAATAAAGTTACTGCCAGATTCTCCACCTTTTTACCCAAAAGATCAATTAACAGATAAACCTGAACGATTTTTTGTAAACGAAGCAATTCGCGAAAAAATATTAGTGCACTATAAAAAAGAGATTCCTTATGCAGTAGAGGTAGAAACAGAAGAATTTGCCGAGGATGAAAATATTATTAGAATTCGTTCGGTAATTATGGTAGAACGGGATTCTCAAAAAGGGATAATTATAGGTCATAAAGGATCTGCTTTAAAAAGAGTAGGTGTCGAAGCACGCAAAGAACTAGAAAAGTTTTTTGGAAAAAAGATACATATTGAACTTTATGTGAAAATCAATAAAAATTGGCGTAGCAATGAACGTCAATTAAGACGATTTGGATATAATAACTGATCACTTGATTCTATTTTTAGAATTAAAAAAATATAAGTAATATTTGCATAATAATGTTTGATTAATGAAAAGGTTAAAACATAAAATTGCATTAGTTACAGGAGCCAGTAGAGGAATAGGAAAAGCAATAGCACTACACCTAGCTTCAGAAGGAGCATTTGTTATCATCCATTATGCGTTCAATAATGAAGCAGCTAGCCAAACACTTGATGAGCTTCATGAAGCTGGAGGAAAAGGAGTACTAATAAAATCAGACTTCACTTCTATTGATGAGATAAAACATTTATTTGAAGAAGTAGATCGGGTTTTAGGGAAAAACAAAATTGATATCCTAATAAATAATGCTGGGATTTTAAATAAATTTGATCTCGAAAATATAACAGAAGCTCAGTTTGATTCGCAATTTCATGTAAATGTAAAAGCTCCATTTTTTGTATCTAAACAAGCACTTTCAAGACTTAATAATGGGGGGCGTATTATTAATATTTCATCATACCTTTCTAAAAAACCAAAATATGAGTATGGGGCGTATGCTATGACAAAAGCTGCAATTGATAATTTTACCATATCACTAGCGATAGCTTTAGGTCCTCGTAAAATAACCGTCAATGCAATTGCTCCTGGATCTATTGATACCGATATGAATAAGGATAGGTTTCAGGATTTAACTGTTAAAAAAGCTGTAGGTGAAATGACTGCTCTCCAGCGAGTAGGAACTCCTGATGATATAGCTAGTACAATAATGTTTCTTGTGTCTAATGAAGGAGGATGGATTACAGGTCAATATATTGAAGTTAGTGGTGGTTTAGGATTAGTATGATTTAAGATATCAATTAGAGTTGATACACTACTTTTTATCAGTATTAAAAACTAAAAATTTAAAATAAACAACTTTGTTATTTGCTGTTAAAAGTAATAGATTTTAAAAATTGAATTGCATCCATAAAAACTTTGTTGTTTTACAGTATCCGACTTAACTGCAATACTTGGTATATTTGTCTTAAGTAATTATTTCACTGACTGACTATCAATTATAAAAAGTTCCATAAGCCTGAAATATTGGTCGTGGGGCTTTTTATTTTTTCTTCGTTTTTTTATTGTTTAAACATACTCTTAATCAAATTAAAACATTTATAGCATTGCTAAAATAAAAAGTCTAATTTTGTGCAAAATTTAGAATAAATATCAATGAGTGGGATAGTAGCAATTGTAGGAAGACCTAATGTTGGGAAATCAACATTTTTTAATCGGTTAATTCAAAGAAGAGAAGCTATTGTAGACGCTGTTAGCGGGGTAACTCGTGATCGACATTATGGAAAGAGTGATTGGAATGGTGTAGAATTTTCTTTGATAGATACTGGTGGTTACGTTGTGGGTAGTGATGATGTTTTTGAGACCGAAATTGATAAACAGGTAGAACTAGCTATCGATGAAGCAGATGCTATCATTTTTATGGTAGATGTAGAATCAGGAATAACAGGAATGGATCAGGATGTTGCTAATTTACTTCGTAGAGTAGATAAACCTGTTTTTTTGGTGGTTAATAAGGTAGATAATGGTCAGAGAGCAACAAACGCAGTAGAGTTTTATAATTTAGGTCTTGGTGAGTATTATACTATTGCTAGTATTAATGGAAGTGGTACAGGAGAACTTTTGGACGAGTTGGTAAAAGTATTACCCGAAAAAGACAATGAAGAATCTAGTGAGTTGCCACGATTTGCAGTAGTAGGAAGACCTAATGCAGGTAAATCTTCTTTTATTAATGCATTGATAGGAGAGGATCGATATATTGTAACAGATATTGCAGGAACTACACGAGACGCAATCGATACCAAGTACAATCGTTTTGGGTTTGAGTTTAATCTTGTAGATACTGCAGGAATACGACGCAAGTCTAAAGTAAAAGAAGACCTAGAGTTCTACTCTGTTATGCGATCTGTTCGAGCAATTGAACATAGTGATGTTTGTTTAATAGTTTTGGATGCAACCAGGGGGTTTGATGGACAAGTACAAAATATTTTTTGGTTAGCCGAGCGTAACCGTAAAGGGATTGTAATTCTTGTTAATAAATGGGACCTTGTAGAAAATAAAGAAAGTAATACCTTAAAAGATTTTGAAAAATATATACGTAGAGAAATAGAACCATTTACAGATGTTCCTGTCATATTTATTTCGGTCTTAACAAAGCAACGTATATTTAAAGCTATAGAGACTGCTGTAGAGGTATACAAAAATAGATCTAAGAAGATCAAAACCAGTGAGCTTAATGATGTTTTATTACCAATAATTGAGCATAATCCACCACCAGCCTACAAGGGTAAATATGTAAAGATAAAGTATATTACACAGTTGCCAACACCACAACCTCAATTTGCGTTTTTTTGTAATCTTCCACAATATATAAGAGATCCATACAAGCGATTTCTCGAAAACCAACTTCGTAAAGAGTTTGATTTTCATGGGGTGCCGGTTTCTGTGTATTTAAGAAAGAAGTAGCATCTTCATGATTACTACTGGCATTTTCCAGAGACATCATTATTACATTAAGAGACATTAAAAACAGAATCCATACAAAGCAATAGGAACTTGCTATATATGGTTTTTTAAGTTCATCCAAAAGCTATTGTTTTTGAAGAAATTGATAGCTCTAATATTTGTATCTTTAACCAGATATTAACAGAAGGGCTATCAGGTTCTACTCTATGCAACAAGCAAAAAACAAAGAACTAAAAACAGAAATATGATACCAATTAATGACTTATTACTATTTGGATTAGCGGCATTGATAATGGTACTTTCACCTGGGCCGAATATGATTTATTTAATCTCAAGGTCATTGTCACAAGGAAAAAAAGCTGGAATCATCTCTCTTTTGGGAGTAATGTGCGGATTTTTATTCCATATACTTATGGTATCTTTTGGGCTTACTGCAATATTTTTTGCTGTTCCCTATGCCTTTGTAGTTGTTAAGTTTCTTGGAGTTGGTTACTTATTATATTTAGCCTATAATACTGTTAAATCCAATAACAAAATTTTTGACGCTGACCAAAACCTGAAATCGGACAAACCTCTTAAACTCTTTAATATTGGACTTTTGACAAATATCCTGAATCCAAAAATGGCTGTGTTTTATCTTTCATTTTTTCCTCAATTTATAAAACCTGAATATGGTTCTATCTTAGGTCAAAGTTTTCAACTCGGAATTATACAAATAATAATAAGTTTTTCAGTTAATTTTTTGATTGTTATATCAGCTGCTAAAATGGCAAGCCAGTTCTCGAAAAAGCCAATTTGGTTAAGAATACAGAAGTGGTTTATGACTTCGGTATTAACTGGGCTTGCTGTAAAAATGGCATTGGCAAAAGCGAAATAAAACTGTTGCGCAACAACTAAGTGTTCGTATGGTGCGTACGCCAATATATGAACACTGTATTGACTAATCCCGACTGCTATGCCGTTTAGTTTTGTCTGCTATGGGTTTTGCATTGGATATGTGTTAAATGCTGGTCTTTGCCCAGTTCTTCGAAGAGTAACTAAATAAAAACGGGCTCTTCGAATGTCTCTGACTTTGCAGCATTACCAGTAAGCGGTAATAAAGCGTTGTAAGCTTTTGCAATTGTTTTTTGTTTTAAAAGTCAGTCAGATTTATAGTAGACCAGCATAGTATATCTCATCCCACTAACTCAGGAGACTTAGCCGAGTAGGGAATAAATCAAATAGTCATTTCCTTTTTGCAGTAGCGTCAATTTTTTATAAGTTTGGAAAAGATATAAAAACAAGTGCGGTATGATCAATGAGCTTAGGTATATTTACTCTGCTCCGATTCGTAAACCAAGTGTTAAGTGTCAGTATTTCTTAAATTGATTTTATGCAAATCGAAATTCAACAGAAAATTTTTCTAAGGTCAAACAGAATCAAAGATGCATCCAATGATATTTGGTTTATCCACCCTTTTGGAGAATCTGGACTTTGTTACAAGGAAGCTTTTGAGTCTGTTTTAGTAGGCAATTTTAACCTATTTGTTCCGGATCTTCCAGGTTGTGGTGTGACACCCAATTATGGACAGCCTAAGACAATGGATGAACAGATCTCTTGCCTAATTGATCTTATTGACAAAATTTCCTATAATTCTAACTTGTTTTTAGTTGCACATTCAGTTTCTGGTCTAATCGGAACTCAGTTATGTGAACATTACCAAGAAAGAATGAAAGGATATGTTAGTGTGGAAGGCAATTTATTGGAAGCAGACAGTTACTACTCTTCCCTGCCCATTTCCAATTCTAAAGAGGATTTCTTCAAAAAATATACGGATTCGGTTTTTGAGAAGTCCTCCTCACGTCTAGATTTTAGAAGATACTTAAGTAGTATATATTTTGCAGATGCGGACTCTCTTTATATATGGGGCAAATCAACCGAAAAACACATATCTGGAAACAAAGCGGCATTAGCGTTTATGGGTCTAAAGTGTGAAAAGAGGTATATTTGGGGAGATAAAGATACACCTCAGGTAACTCAAGAATTTATTAAGAATAATGATATCCCAAATATTCATTTCGAAGGTGTGGGACACTGGCCAATGATAGAAACTCCAGAAAAATTTTACAATGAACTTGATTATTTCTTTACAGGGATTGCTCAAAAATACACTTAACAAACACTAAAATGAATATGCAGACTGAGCTTTTTGATAGGTTATTGCAAGCTAGAAGTCACAGAGACCCAGCTCTTCAAAGAGTAACTAAATAAAAACGGGCTCTGCGAATGTCTCTGACTTCGCAGCATTACCAGTAAGCGGTAATAAAGAGTTGTAAGCTTTTGCAATTGTTTTTTGTTTTAAAAGTCAGTCAGATTTATAGTAGACCAGCATAGTATATCTCATCCCACTAAGTCAGGAGACTTAGCAGCAGCATCTGGGGCATCGTAGATGTTTGAGTACCGGGCTTTTTTTTTATTTTGGGTTTCCCCAATATGCTCTTTTGAAGGGCAGTGCAGAACTCTGTTGGTAAGCTGTGCGAGGGAGGGAAAAGCATTACTTTGAGTCAGTTGATGTGAGAAAAAGTACGGTTTGATGAAGGAGATATTAGTTCTAAAATAGTAGTATCTTTATCAGATATTAATAAACTCTAATCTACGCATGTATTCAGGAAATTAAAAAGAAAAAAATGACAGAAATCGAGATATTAAGTAAACAAACCAGGGATACGTATCAATGGGTTCATAAACTTATAGATTCGATTCCAGAAGATACGTGGAATGAAACGCCAGCAATATTAGAGTCAAATGTCTCATGGCAAATAGGACATCTAGTCATTAGTATTTATTATCATTCAATTCTTGTTATTAAAGGGCATCAGGAAGATATTTTAAAACAGGTGCCAATAAAAAAGTACACTGAATTGTATACATTTAATTCTTTACCTAAAAATTCTATTGAAAAATTGACTACAGCAGAATTAAAAAATCATTTGGAGATTATTGAGAAAAAGTCGGTTGAAATAATTAATTCATTAACTCCAGAAGAGCTTAAAAGTGAACTGATACCAGGAAAAGTAGAACATCCTGTTGCCAGAACCAGGTTTGAGGCAATAGACTGGAACATAAAACATACAATGTGGCATTGTGGGCAGCTGGCCAGTTTAAAAAGAATATTAGGTTATCCATACAAATTTGAACTTAAAAAAACTGAAAATGTAAATTAAAAGTGTACTGCAATAATTTGTATATGTATCCTTTGGGATGCAAACAACATCAAGAGATACTACAACTGATCTCTGATAGTTTTCAAAATCCTTTGGTATTATGTTGCGTCAATGTAGATTTTGAGAAAATGAATAAAAAACATAGAAAACGCTTGTTGTAAAAATTTGATTTTTAGTAATATGACCTTATGTTGGTTGAGATTTAACAACGAAAGCGTAATTGCCTTAAATTATTAATTATTTAAAATGAAAAAACTATTTATCTTATTCTGTTTCGCATTGATGTGTTTAATTGGATGTAAGTCAAATAAAATTACTGATATTGAAGTGACTACATTAGTCAAAACAACAGCGAGCTGGAACGGAGCAAAACTACCAAAATATCTTGATGGTGATCCAGAAATTACCATTTTAAAAATCATTATTCCCCCAAAGACAAAATTACCATTACATAAGCATCCAGAAATTAACGCTGGCGTTGTCCTAAAAGGGGAATTAACTGTGATTAGTGAGGCTAATGATACACTTCATTTAAAAGCAGGAGAACCAATTGTAGAATTGGTAGATACCTGGCATTTTGGACGAAATGACGCCAATGAGCCAGTGGAAATAATCGTTTTTTATGCAGGAGTTAAAGGAACTCCAATCACTATATTAAAAAAATAAGACTAGTTACAAAATCACAAAATTAATTACTGGTTTGGGTTTGCTATATCAGGGCTATGATTGTATTTTGAAATATCAGGCAAAGAAAGAGCAGTTTTATTGAGTAAATTTAAGCTGGAAATGGTAGTATAGTACTATATCAGCGTAAATTTTGAGAACATATAAGTTAGAAAAAGGTATTTGTAAATACAGTACTTTTCGCCTAAGAGCTCAATTTAGAAAAGAGATACTACCAGCTTCCTCCGGCTCCACCACCACCGAATCCGCCACCACCAAAACCTCCACCAAATCCACCACTAGATCCTCCGCCAAAACTTCCACTACCAAAACTTCCACGTCCCATATTGCTTAGGATGATTACATCCAGAAGGCTGCTTC
>CAKMZM010000030.1:18677-26554 GCA_929200365.1 uncultured Flavobacteriaceae bacterium
CCAAAACTTCCACGTCCCATATTGCTTAGGATGATTACATCCAGAAGGCTGCTTCCTGATCGATTTCCTCGATTTCCTTTTCCGCCATTTCCATGATTGCGTTTAGAAAAAGCTTTAATGATGATGATAAAAGCTATAAGAAGAATGATTAATTTTGTTATAGGTGGTAGCTCTTCTTTATTTTTTCTTGAACCTTTAAAAGTGCCATCAAGTACTTGAAAAATTGCAGTAGTGCCTTTGTCTAAACCAGTATAAAAATCACCTCTTTTAAATTCTGGAGTTATAATCTGATCAATAATAGTTTTTGAGGTAAAATCTGTGAGCTTTTCTTCTACACCATACCCTGTGGCAATCCATATTTTTCTATCATTTTTGGCGACTAGGATAAAAACGCCATTATCTTCTTTTTTTTGCCCGATTCCCCATTTATGAGCCCATTCTGTAGCATACAAACCAATATGTTCACCTTCTAAAGAAGCAATAGTACCTATTACAATCTGTGTAGAGGTAGTATCTGCATATCGAATTAGTTTTTCTTCTAGACGTTTTGATTCAGCGGTAGTAAGCATATCTGCTTCATCATAAACAGCCGTTTGTAATTTAGGTTTTGGCGGAATTTTTCTTTGCGCAGATGTAGTATTAAAAGATAGGAGAGGTATTCCTAGAAAGAATAAGAGCAATATGAATTGTTTGATAGTATTCATTTATCCTTTTGAGATTTCGTCAGAGAGTTCATTGATATCAGTATGATCCCAGGGGAAATATTTCTGCAATTGTTCTCCGGCAAGAAGTACTCCATCAATTAATCCCTGAGTAAAATCACCTTTTTTAAACTGCTCTAGTATAGTATCTTTTGTACTTTCCCAAAAATCATTTTCAACAACATCATTAATACCTTTATCTCCAAAAATAGCAAAACTACGATCTTCTACAGCAACATAGATAAGTACTCCATTGCGTTGAATAGTATTGTCCATTTTTAACCAATGAAAAACCTCGGTAGCTCTTTCTAAAATTTCTATTTCACTATGTTTTTCAAGATGCACACGAATCTCTCCCGATGTTGTTTTTTCTGCATCTCTAATTGCGGCAACAACTTGTTGTTCTTGATCATAAGTAAGAAAATCTTCTACCTTAGACATTACTCGAAGTTAAAATCAATATCAGGAGCTTTTTCGGTTCCTTCTTCGGCTTTAAATCGTGTCATTTCATTAAAACCTAGCATGCCTGCAAATAAAGAATTTGGAAGCACTTTGAGATGTTTATTATAAACTCCAACCTGTTCATTATACCTGTTTCGTTCTACATTGATTCTATTTTCTGTTCCTTCTAGTTGTGTTTGTAGATTAAGAAAGTTTTGATTTGCTTTTAGGTCAGGATAACGCTCTACAGTTACTAATAGTCTTGATAAAGCAGAGGTTAATCCTCCTTGTGCCTGTTGAAACTGCGCCATTTGATCTGGTGTAATATTACTGGGGTCAATATTTACAGCGGTTGCTTTGGCTCTGGCTTCAATTACTTCTTTTAGCGTATTACGTTCAAAATCTGCAGCTCCTTGTACTGTCTTAACAAGATTTCCGATAAGGTCGCTGCGTCTTTGGTAAGCACTTTCTACGTTTGACCATGCTGTTTTTGCATCTTCTTGTAAAACAACAGCTTTGTTGTTAAAGTTATACGCCAAAACCCCACCAATTATTACAATTGCTAGGATACCAATTACTGCTATCCCAAGACAACCTAATCCTGCAAAAAGTCCTTTTTTCATGATTTAAATATAATAAGATAATTTTTCATAGTTGCTCTTTAATCTTAAGTAATTGCCCTTTGATAGATTCTAGTTTTCTTATGATATCAAAATTATCTAAGACTTCTTGTTTTTGTTCTTTAAGATGAATCTTGGCACCTTCTAGAGTAAACCCACGTTCTTTTACCAAGTGGTAAATTAATTCGAGGTTTTTGATATCTTCTGGGGTAAATTTCCGATTACCTTTAGCATTTTTCTTGGGCTTAATAATGTCAAATTCTTTTTCCCAAAAGCGAATTAATGAGGCGTTTACATCAAAGGCATCTGCTACCTCGCCAATACTATAATACATTTTTTTGGGTAAGTCTACATGCATGATTATTTCTTTTTGTGTGTAAAACTTCCGTCATCTTCAAAAATGAGTTTACTTTCAGGAAAATCTTCTTCGGTTAATTTTCTGATTTCTTTTAAAGCTCCTTTTTTCTCATCAATAAATGGATATACTTCATCTATCTGTTTTGCAGAATGAAGCTTGCCTTTAATAAAATTACCATCTTTATCAATGTCGATTTCTGCAATAGGAGCATATCCCTTAATGCCAGTTAGATTAAACCGGGAGTAGGTGCAAAAATTACCTAAACTGTATGCTATAAATTTGTTTTTATATACCTCAAAAGCTCTTGAAACATGTGGTCCATGTCCTATAATAATATCAGCACCAGCATCAATCATAGTATGTGCAAAACGATAAACATCACCGCGATCTTCACCATAAAAACGTTCTGTTTTTCTGGGAACATGAGTGTATTTAAGACCTTCAGCACCTCCATGAAAAGAAACAATCACGATATCTACCTTTTGTTTGAGTTCGATTACGATTTTTTTAGCATTGGTTAAGTTATGAATTTTTATGCAATCCTTATTAGGGGCAAAAGCACAAAACCCATACGTGATACCATCTTTTTCGAAAACTGTTGAAGGTTGAGCAAATACTCCTGCATACGCAATATTATGCTTTTCAAGTGTTTTAGAAGTGTTTTTAATTCCGATTTCACCAAAATCACCAATATGATTATTAGCAATACTCATTACATCAAATCCTGTTTCTTCAAGATATTTCCCAAAGTATTCTGGTGATCTGAATGAATAACATTTTGATGGATCAGAACAGCGTTTAGCATTTTTACCTTCATCGGTAAGTGTGCCTTCTAAATTACCGAAAAGTATATCTGCCTGACTAAGTACAGCATTAACATCATCAAAAGGACCTTTGCCTTCAGGGGGTAAATAGCTGTCATTTGGGAAATCAGTTCCCATCATGATATCACCAACAGCCATGATTTTGATATACTTTGGCTTTGCTAATTTTTGTTGAGTATTTTGTACTATTACGTACATCGAATCTAATACTTCTTTTGGATATTTTTGAGCTTGTATTGAAGAGCAGAAGCCAAAAACAAAGACAATAAGAAGTAGTTTACGCATTTTTATGTTTAGTCTAAAGTTTCATTAATCAGGTTAGAAGCTTTAAGCATCTCAGCAAACTCTTCAGGAGTTAAACTTCCATAATAAAAATTTCTTGGATTAATTTTTTCACCATCTTTTAAAATCTCATAGTGTAGGTGAGGTGCAACCGATCTTCCCGTACTTCCTACATACCCGATCACATCTCCACGTTTTACCGTTTGACCTTTCTCTACATTGTACTTGCTTAAATGTGCATATAAACTAACATAGTTAAAACCATGATCAATGCGTATATGTCTTCCATAACCAGATGAATTTGCATCAGCACGAGTTACTACACCGTTGCCAGAAGCATATACAGGGGTTCCTGTACTAGCCGAAAAATCCATTCCGTAATGAAATTTTCTTGCTTTGGTAAAAGGATCACTCCTCCATCCATAGCCAGATGCCATACGTTTTAGATTAGCATTTTTTATAGGTTGAATAGCAGGAATTGTAGCTAATAATTCTTCTTTTTTCTCTGCCAAAGATGCAATTTCATCAAGAGATTTTGATTGAACTACAATTTGTTTAGTCAATTTGTCGATACGTTCACTACTTTCAATAATAATATCAGAATTATCAAAACCTTCTAGATTCTTATATCTGTTCACACCACCAAATCCAGCATTACGTAACTCATCAGGAATAGGATTAGCTCCAAAATAAAGACGATATATATTATCATCACGTTCTGCGATTTCTTTTAAAATATCCTCATCACGTTTTAATCTTTGATTCATTAGATCATATTGAAGCTGCATATTCTCAAGTTCTCTTTTATAAGCTTTTTCTTTAGGAGTCTCTAATTGAGGGATATTAAGATAAATAAGAAGAAGAATAAAACCAGCTAAAAAAGAGCTAATAACCCCTAATGCTACTATACCAAATCTACGACCTTTTTTTTGCTCTATTCTGCGATAAGAAAGCGTCTCACTATCATAGTAATATTTAACCTTTGACATAATCTAAAATATGCTATTTTTGCATGATATTAACTAATATCTTGATTCATAATGAACCAAGATATCGCAACAAATATAACAAATTGTAGCAAAGTCTAGAAAAAACTGATAAATATCGATTTAGAATCTTTTTTTTAATAATGTAAAAATGGTAATAGGTGACTCTATTAAGTATTTTATTTCGAGAAAATAGTAATCCATATAATTTATGAAATCCCAAGAAATAAGAAATCAATTTTTAAATTTTTTTAAATCCAAAAAGCATAGTATCGTGCCTTCTGCGCCAATGGTGATTAAAGATGATCCAACTCTAATGTTTACTAATGCGGGGATGAACCAGTTTAAAGAATTCTTTTTGGGTAATGGTATTCCAAAAAGTAATCGAATAACAGATACTCAAAAGTGTTTGCGCGTAAGTGGTAAACATAACGATTTGGAAGAAGTAGGTATGGATACCTATCACCATACCATGTTTGAGATGCTTGGAAACTGGAGTTTTGGAGATTATTTTAAAAAAGAAGCAATTCAATGGGCTTGGGAATTATTGACCGAAGTGTACGGTATAGATAAAGACATGCTTTATGTTTCTGTTTTTGAAGGTGCAAAAGACGAAAATCTGGATATGGATCAGGAAGCTTATGATCTTTGGACAGCTATTGTTCCAAAAGAGCGTATCATCATGGGGAATAAGAAAGATAATTTCTGGGAAATGGGAGATCAGGGACCCTGTGGTCCTTGTTCTGAGATTCATGTAGATATTCGTTCTGATGAGGAAAAAGCTAAAATTTCTGGTCGGGATCTGGTGAATATGGATCATCCACAAGTGGTAGAAATCTGGAATCTGGTTTTTATGCAGTATAACAGAAAAGCAGATGGAGCATTAGAGAAGTTACCTGCACAGCATGTAGATACAGGAATGGGCTTTGAACGTTTGTGTATGGTATTACAAGGAGTGAAATCAAATTATGATACCGATGTTTTTGCGCCTTTAATTCGAGAAATTGAAACAATTACCAATTCTACGTATGATAAAAATAGTTTGCCAACTGATGAAGATGGAAAAGTAAGTGTAGCAATTCGTGTTATTGCCGATCATGTAAGAGCTGTATCATTTTCTATTGCAGATGGCCAACTACCTAGTAATACAGGAGCAGGGTATGTAATTAGAAGAATTTTGCGTAGAGCTATTCGATATGGTTTTACATTTCTCGATACCAAAGAACCTTTTATATATAAGCTGGTAGAAACCCTTAGCAAACAAATGAGTAAAGCTTTTCCTGAATTAAAAGCTCAGAAAAATTTAATCGTTAATGTAATAAAAGAAGAAGAACAATCTTTTTTAAGAACCTTGGATCAAGGGCTAGTATTGTTAGAAAATGTGATCAACAATACCAAAGGAAATATAATCTCTGGAGAAAAAGCTTTTGAATTGTATGATACTTTTGGTTTTCCAATTGATTTAACAGCTTTAATTTTAAGTGAGCAGGGATATGAATTAGATGAAAAAGCTTTTGAAGTAGAACTTCAGAAACAAAAAAATAGATCCAGAGCAGCATCACAAGTAACTGCTGGAGATTGGGAAATATTACGAAATGATACTACTACAGAAAATTTTATTGGATATGATCATCTTACAACAGAGGTAAAGATTACTCGTTATCGCAAAGTAAATAGTAAAAAAGATGGAGAACTGTATCAATTGGTATTTGATAAAACACCATTTTATCCTGAAGGAGGAGGGCAAGTTGGTGATAAAGGTTATCTAGAGGTGTCTAATGGCGATGTGGTGTATATTATAGACACTAAAAAGGAGAACAATCTGATCATTCATTTTACTAAAAACCTACCTAAACATATAGATGAAACTTTGACTGCCGTAGTAGATGAAAAACAACGTTCGAGATCTGCTTCTAATCATACTGCAACACATTTGATGCATCAGGCATTACGTGCAATTCTGGGAACGCATGTAGAGCAAAAGGGATCGATGGTTCATAGTGGTAATTTGCGTTTTGATTTCTCTCATTTTGCTAAAATGACTACCGAAGAATTGAAAGAAGTTGAGCATTTTGTAAATGCTAGAATCCGAGAGCAGCTTCCGCTGGAAGAACAACGCAATATTTCTTATGATAAGGCAATAGCAGAAGGAGCGATAGCATTATTTGGAGAAAAATATGGAGATACAGTAAGAGCAATACGATTTGGAGAATCTATGGAGCTTTGCGGAGGTACACATGTGCAAAATACAGGTAGTATATGGCACTTTAAAATCACATCAGAAAGCGCAATTGCAGCAGGGATTCGTAGGATTGAGGCAATTACTGGGGATGCAGCAAAAGAATTCTTTACAACTCAGTCTGAAGCGTATGGGGAAGTAAAAACAGTTCTTAAAACAAAAGACCCTTTAAAGACCATTATAACATTACAAGAAGAAAACACAAGCCTGAAAAAACAGATAGAAACTCTTCTTAAAGATAAGACCAAAAATCTAAAAGGAGATCTTAAATCAGAATTTGAAGATGTAAAGGGTATTAAATTTCTAGCCAAAAAAGTAGATTTAGATGCTGCTGGAATTAAAGATTTATCATTCGAATTAGGAGGTGAGCTTGAAAATATTGTAGTACTATTTGGATCGGATCAGAAAGGTAAGGCTTTATTATCATGCTATATTTCTAAGAACTTAGTAGATGAGAAAAAATTGAATGCAGGACAAATGGTTCGAGAACTAGGTAAATATATTCAAGGTGGTGGTGGTGGACAACCATTTTTTGCTACAGCAGGAGGGAAAAACCCTGCAGGTATAGAAGAAGCATTGGATAATGCAAAACGATATTTGATATAATATTGTATATAATAAAATCTCTATGAACCTACAAACAAGAATACTATTACGCGCTGAAGAACCTAAAATAGGTTATGAGTCTGAAGTACTATTATTAGGCTCTTGTTTTGCAGAAAATATAGGAGAGAAATTCGAATATTATAAATTTAAGAATCAGGTCAATCCATTTGGGATATTATTTCATCCCAAAGCTATCGAAACATTTTTGTGGATGGCCACTCAGGAAGAAAAATATACAGATATTGATCTGTTTCATGTTAATGAGCAATGGCATTGTTTTGATGCACATTCTTCTTTGAGCAATACAGATCAAAATGTAGTGCTCTCTAATTTAAATACTGCATTAACACTTACAAGAGAGAAAATAGCATCTGCTACTCATATTTTTATCACTTTAGGAACCGCATGGGTATATCGATTAAAATCTCTAGATATGATAGTGGCGAATTGTCATAAAATCCCGCAAAGAGAGTTTGAAAAAGAACTTTTGTCTGTTGATGATATTAATCATTGTCTTCAAAACTGTGTACATTTAATAGAAAGGATTAATCCGTCAACAAAAATTATTTTTACCATCTCTCCTGTGCGCCATAGCAAAGATGGATTTGTAGAAAATAATAGAAGTAAATCTCATTTAATTACATCAGTGCATCAAATTATTACTGAGAATAAAAATCTAAATTATTTTCCTTCTTACGAAATTATGATGGATGAACTTAGAGATTATCGGTTTTACAATAGAGATATGATTCATCCTAGTAGTTTGGCGATAGACTATATTTGGAAACGTTTTTCTGAAACTTGGATTTCTGAGAAAACT
>CAKMZM010000031.1 GCA_929200365.1 uncultured Flavobacteriaceae bacterium
CCCAATAATTAAGCTTAATTTTGGATTTCTTCAATACAAAACAAGAAGTGATATCATTTTTTCTCTTTATAATCAATAATATCTTTTATTTCTACCTCCATGTAATCGGCAATTGTCTTTAGCCGTTCAAAATCTTTTTCTAGGTTTTTTCGCTTAACTACATAATCTCCCGCCTGTGGACTAACACCTAAAGCTTTAGATATGCCATATACCGTTTTAGCACCTTTACTTTTTTTAAGGAGTCTTTTTAATTTCTTATTCGTCATAACAACAAATATACATATAGTATTTGAATATTCAAATAAATTTTTATTAAAAAAATATTTGAATGTTTAAAATATATTTATATATTCGTAGCATACAAATTCAAATCATCGAACTATGAAACTTTTATTAGCAACAGTATTATTTTGTATATCTCTAGGGAATGCTACTCCTTTTATATCAGAACCTGCAACTGATAAAAATGAAAAGACAGAGCGCAAGAAAGAAGTTGAGAAAAGGGTATCAAAGAATAAAAATGTTCATTCTCTTAAAAAATGGAAAATGACAATTGAATATATTAATGGAAATACAGTGTCGAAGACAATTGTTGTTAGTAAGAACTCACAATTAAGTGCATTAGAAACTGCTTTTGAAGAAGCAGAAAAGTATCTGAAAAATATAAAAAATGTTAAAGAATATAATATTTCACCAATAACAAGTTCATATGTCTTACTGGTGGGAGACTAAATACTAATCGATAACCCTTGAACTTACCTATTTTTATAAAAAAAAAGAAGTCATGCACTGTGACTTCTTTTTTTATGATTGAAATTATTTTAAGTAGTTTTGAGCTAGACTGGTATAAGTAACAAAGAATTATTTTTATAATGAAATGTATAAAACATGTAACTATTCATGAATATATTCGTCATATTTTTAAACGACCAAAATGTCATCAAAACTTCAACATATAATAAAGTACATCTGGATAGGTCTTGTTGTCTTATGTTTGTTGATATATTTTATTTATCCAGCCCTGTTTACAAAAGAAAAAATTGCCTCTTTTGTAGAGCAGTTTCATAAATACGCTTGGATGGCTTATTTTTTAATACATGTGATAAGAGGTTTCATTTTATTACCCAGTACACCTTTAATTTTTGCGGGTGTGTTATTGTTTCCTAATGATTTAGTTTGGGTGCTCATTATTTCTTTAATTGGGATTCTTACATCATCATTATTAATCTACTTTTTTTCGAATACATTAGGTTTTTCTAAGGTATTTGAAAGATATAATACTAAGTTTAATTTTATAAAAAATAGGTTATTGAGTAAAAATGGGTATTTATATATTATCTTTTGGTCTTTTATACCGATAGTACCTACAGATTTAATTTGTTATTTATCTGGTGCAATTAAAATTAAAATCCCTGTATTTATAGCTTCTATTTTATTAGGAGAATTAGTTTTATGTTCAATTTATATCTTTGGAAGCGCATTCATCATCAATTAGAAATCAATCATAATCAAAAAATCATGTCAAATTTTTTCACAATTACTGCCTTAAAAAACCTAAAACAAACAGGAAGTTTATTTCGAAGCTCTAAAACATTAGCAAATAAACTTATTGAGCCTTTGGATAAGAGTAAGGATTTGGTAGTGATAGAATTAGGTGCTGGAGATGGAATTATAACAAAACAAATTTTAAATAAAATAGGAATGAATTCTTGTTTACATTCCTTTGAAATAAACCTTTCATTTATGCCTATATTAAAGAGTATAAATGATAAGCGTTTAACCATACATAACACGTGTGTATCTAATTTAACTACTATTTTTTCTGAAAAAAAAGTGGACTTTGTAGTGTCTTGTTTACCATTGGCTAATATTGAACATACTTTTAAAAAACAACTAATTGAAGATGTGAAATTTATACTTAAGGATAATGGAAGTCTAATTCAATATCAATATTCTAAAAAAGATTTAGAGTTCTTAAAAAACAATTTTACAGATACAAATACAACACTTTGTATTAAAAATATTCCACCAGCATTTATTTATAATTGCAAAAGCTAAATACAATTAATGTATCCATCGGAGAATGTGAGAAAATCCCTTGTTTTTAGATAAAGACTCTAGTGTTGTTATAATTTCATGTTTTCAAGAGCTACAAAGCCACTAAGTTGCCGAGTTATTTTTTAATGTAATATACATATACATCAAAAAATCATATTTTTCTTTTTCTTAAAACCAATACACTTCTATCCATTAGAATTATAGAGCTTATAAATACTAGCCTTATATGTTTGCCCAATAGGAATTTTATGATTGTAAATTAAAATTCTATTGCCTTCGATGGTTTTTATTTTATCGATAGCAACAATAAAAGATTTATGAACTCGCATAAAATTGTCTTTTAACAAAAGCTCTTCTAAAGATGATATTTTTTCATGACTCACAATCATATCATTATCATTAAGGTAGAGTTTGGTGTAGTTTCCATAAGCTTCAATAAACAAGATTGTTTCTGTAGCTATTTGGTGATATTTTTTATCACCTTTAATGAAGAAACGGCTTTGTTTTGCAATAGGAGATGGTGGTGTTGTGGTTGTATTATTTTTTATAACAGTAGTAATTGTTTTATTAATAGCTTTTACAAACCGTTCAAAAGAAAACGGTTTTAATAAATAATCTGTGATATCTAATTCATACCCCTCGATGGCAAACTCTTTATATGCGGTTGTAACAATAATTTTTGGAGGATGAGATAATGTTTTTAAGAACTCAAAACCCGATAATTTTGGCATATTAATATCTAAAAATATAAGATCTACCTGTTTATTGTTAAGTATTTGCATAGCCTCAAAAGCATCATAGCAGTTTCCTACTTTTTCCAGATGCGGTAGATTATTGCAATACCCCTCGATAATACGATGTGCAATAGGTTCATCGTCTATAATAATATATCGTATCATTGTGTTTCTATCTCTAATATTGTTTTGTAAATAGTTTTGTCTTTTTCGATAAGTAGTTTATGTTTCTTTGGGTAAATAAGGTTTAACCTGTCTTTTAAGTTATCTAATCCAATCCCATGTTGACGAGTTTTTTTTGGTTCTTCATAATTATTCTCAATACAAAATTTAATGATATTATTTTCTGTTGTTAAATTAATATGAATATAAGCATCTTTTGTTAATCGTTCTACACCATGTTTAAACGCATTTTCTAGTAAAATAATAAACAACAAAGGTGCAACTCTATCATCTTCATCATAAGTATACTTAAATGTTATAATTACTTTTTTTTGATATCTTATTTTATGTAACTCAATATAATTTTTCAGGTATTTAATTTCGTCTTTTAATAATACAATATCTTCTCTACCTTCGTATATAGTATAGCGCATCATATCAGATAATTTTAAAACTACTTTTGGTGCATCGTCAGATTTTTCGACAGTTAGCCCATATAAGTTATTTAGTGTATTAAAAAAGAAATGTGGATTTACTTGGCTTTTTAATAGAGTTAACTCGGCTTTCCCTTTCTCTGCTTTCAGTGTTTTTAACCATTTCCATTGCTCAAAAATCCATAACAAAATGATTATAGGGATAGGAACTAATAAGAGGTTAATAATAGTATTCTGGTAATACTCAAAATATTTGCTATCCAATCTAACAAATATAAAATACATTAAAATTGAACCATATACAACAAGGATAAGAATTCGATATTTTGTAAAGAATTTTGGTAGGATAAGATAAAAAACTCCAATCCAGAATAATGTCATGAAAAATATAACAATAGGATTATCAGGGATTTTCCAATAACTATCAATTATTATTACAGTTAAGAGTAAAAGTATAAGCCCAAATATTTTATATAATGTGAATTTATTTTTTTTTAAATATGAGAATTGATAAATAATAAACGAGGTAACGAGCCACCAAAATGCAAAAACGAAAATAACCTCTATATAATTGTTTTTTGGAATTTTTATAAACTCTATGCGTTCTAAATACAGGATAGTAATAAAAACCACAAAAAAACCAAATATAAGAGCTTTATATTTTTTGAAAAATATATTCATATTCCAAAATTAATGATGTAAAGTATTCTTTGTATAATAAAATTGATATACTCAATCAAAATTAGCACAAACACTAATGTTTTTGGCATGAAACTGATTGATAGTTGTTTATGATTGATGTGTCATTAAAATTGTGTGATACACCATAAAGATTATAAAAGTTTAATATAAGTATTTACGTTTGTTTATCAATTAAAAATAACAAATGTATGAATACGAAAATTAAAAATCTAATCATTTATTTTTTGATAATCTTTACTCATTTCATTTGTGCACAGACCAATTCAGAATATATAAATAATAGACAAAAATCAGAAGTTATTTCTTTAGTAAAACAGAAACTGATAGAGCGTTATGTTGATTTGAATAAAGCAAAAAAAACATCTGAAATAATTATAGATAATTTAAAATCAGGAAGCTATAATTCAATTGAAAACCCAAATGAATTTGCCAAAAGATTAACTAATGATGTACAATTAGTAAGTAAGGATTTACACTTAAAAATAAGATTCGAACCTAAACGAATTACAAAACTGAAACAACAAGTTTCTAAAGATGATAGTATACAACTTCATAGACGAAGGATTAAAAGTATGGCGAAGACTAACTTTGGATTTAATGAAGTAAAGATTTTAAAAGGGAATATTGGTTATTTGGATATTAAATATTTTGCTGATGCGAGGTATGCAAAAGAAACTCTGGATGCTTCTATGCTATTCTTGAAGAATACAAATGCTATTATTATTGATTTAAGAGAAAATAAAGGAGGAGTACCATCAACACTAAAATTATTAGCTAGTTATTTTTATGAAGAAACTCCTGTTCTTTTAAGTCGTTTTTATAATCGTTCTACAGACAAAACAGAAGAGTTTTGGACAGCAGCAGCCATTAATGGTAAAAGGTTGCCAAAAACAAAACTCTATATTTTAACCAGTAAAGCCACATTTTCTGCAGCAGAAGCATTTGCATATACCTTAAAACACTTGAAACGTGCAACCGTAGTAGGCGAAATAACAAAAGGTGGTGCTAATAGAGCAAAGCGCATTACAATTAATAATCATTTTACTATTTCTATTCCTTACATAAAAGCTATTCATCCCATAACAAAAACGAATTGGGAAGGAGTAGGGGTGATTCCAGATGTTCAAGTTTCTGCAAGAGACTCTTTTGTTACAGCATATATTAATGCTATTAATACTACTATAAATATTAGTGAAAAGAAAAACAGAATAATGAATAATATTGGGTATACATTTTTAGAAGAAAATGCTATTGATTATGCTATAAAGATTTTTGAAACCAATGTAAAAATGTTTCCTCAAGATGCTAACCTTTGGGATAGCTTGGGAGAAGCATATTTAAAAAATGGCGATAAGAAAAAAGCAATGAAAACATACAAAAAAGCTTTATCAATAAACCCAGACCTGTCTTCAGCTTTAAAAATGATAAAAAAGTTGGGAGATAAATAATTTTAAAATTAATCAGAAATACAAACTAATTAATCAGACTATGAACAGATTACATATTCAAAATTTATCTAAAATATATCCTAATGGAGTAAAAGCTCTGGATAATGTTTCTCTTACCATTACCAATGGGATGTTTGGCTTATTAGGTCCCAATGGAGCGGGAAAATCATCTTTAATGAGAACAATTGCTTCATTACAGGAACCTACATTGGGCACTATAACTTTTAATGACAAAGATATTGTTAATCACCCCCAGGAAATTAGAAATCATTTAGGGTATTTACCTCAAGAGTTTGGAGTGTATCCTAAGATTAGTGCTCAAAATCTACTTCATCATATTGCTATTTTAAAAGGAATATCTAATAAAAGTGAATGTAAGGATCAGGTAGAAGCACTATTACAACAAACAAATTTATATCAGCATCGTAAAAAAGCTGTACATACATTTTCTGGTGGTATGCGGCAGCGATTTGGAGTAGCTCAAGCGTTATTGGGTAATCCACAGCTCATTATTGTAGATGAACCTACTGCAGGATTAGATCCCGAGGAACGTAACCGATTTTTGAATTTATTAAGCGAGATAGGAGAGAACGTGATTGTTATCCTATCGACTCATATTGTAGAAGATGTTCGCGATTTATGTGCAAATATGGCTATCATGGGGGGAGGAAAAATTATAAAACAAGGCAATCCCATAGAACTTACCAAAGCGTTGGTAGGAAATGTTTGGACAAAAACCATAACAAAAGAAGAACTTCAATTCTATAAAGAGCAGTTTAATGTGATTTCTACGCGACTAATTTCAGGAAAAACACAGATTCAGGTTTTTGCTGAGACCATTCCCGAAAATGGATTTGAAACTATGCAACCAGATCTTGAAAATGTATACTTTTCTACATTATTTAATAATCAACCTATAAACAACTAAGCTATGATAACTTCTTTATTACGTTTTGAAGCCAGTTACCAATTCAAACAAAAAGCTTTTATTGGTTTTATTATTATTTTCTTTGTATTTGGATTTATGATAGGAAGTCAGGGTTTTGGTTTGGCTAAAGTGAATTTTAATTCTGCATACCAAATTAGTTATAACATAGCCATATTATCATTGGGGTGTATGTTTGCTATTATGTTTTTTGCCATTAGTGGAATACTAAGAGATAGGCAATATCGAATGGAAGCTATAATCTATAGTACACCAATACAGAAATCTCATTTCTTTCTTAGTCGATTTCTTGGAGTATTTATATTTAGTTTACTCGTTTTTTCGATGACTCTAGTCGGTTTTGCTTTGGGGACATTTATGCCTGGCTTAGATCCAGAACGACTGGGGCCTTTTCATGTGACTCATTATTTACAGACATGGTTACTCATAGTTCTTCCTAATGTTTTTATATGTACTGCACTTGTGTTTTCGGTTAGTGCATTTACCAAAAATAATATTGCTACATATAGTAGTGCAATTACTATATATGCATTGTACTGGATTTGCTCTATTTTTTTCAATTCCCCCTTGTTGGCCAGTGCAACACCTGCTTCTCCAGAAAATTTGATTATAGCTGCATTAGCAGATCCGTTTGGACTTTCTGCCTTTTTTGAGCAAACTCAATACTGGACTCCTTTTGAAAAAAACACACGATTATTATCTTTTTCAGGTAATTTTCTATGGAACAGAGTGCTCTGGATTTCAATATCCTTACTACTTTTAAAAATAACGTACACCTATTTTTCATTTAAGAAATTAAAACAAAAAAGTAAAAGAGCAGCAATTATAGAAGAAAAAGAAATAGTAAAGAAAGCATATTACCCCATTACTACTATAACAACTACTATAAAAACACATATAGCAAGTTTTACATCTTTATTAAGAATTGAACTTACCAATGTATTTAAGAGTTTACCCTTTATAGCTATTATATTAATTTGGATAGTTATTCTTGTTACCGAAATGTACTCAAGAGTTAATCAAGGTGGGGCGTATAATGATAGTTTATATCCAACAACAGATTTACTCATTTGGTTAATTAAAGATCCATTACCATTTTTAGGGCTATTGTTAATTGTATTTTATAGCGGTGAATTAGTTTGGCGCGAACGTAACTTACAATTTAATGGTATAATCGATGCTACACCAGCTTCGAATATGGTATTCTTTTTATCAAAAGCCATAACACTTATTCTACTACCAGTTATATTGATCACAATAAGTATTCTTATCGCTATTGGGATTCAAATTATAAAAGGCTATTATATTTTTGAAATTTGGCAATACCTCTCTATGTTTTATTACATGGGAATGAGTTTTGTCTTTTACATTTTATTGGCCTTATTTATTCAAAGTTTATCTCCCAATAAATATGCAGGTATGGCAATTACGGGATTGATTATTATCTTATTCGGAAGCTCTCTGGCTTCATTTATAGGAATTGAACATCCATTATTAAGAATAGGAAGTTTACCTGTTATAGAATACACAAATATGACAGGCTATGGGGATTATACTAAACCCTTTCATTATTATGCTGTTTGTTGGATCGCATTAGGTTTAGTACTCACAGTATTATCTTTCAAATTATGGCAACGAGGTACAGTACACAAATTTACTTTCAGGTTAAAACAACTTCGATATCATTGGAAAAAATGGCAACTTACCGCACTTGTTTTCTTTGGGATACTTTTTATAGTCTCAGGAGCAACTATTTATTACAATAATAATGTGATAAATGAATATGTTACAGTAAGTGATACCTTAGATTTTTCTGAAGCATATGAAAAAAAATACAAGAAATATGATGTCCCCAGACAGCTCGTTCCAGTAGCAATGAAAACCAAGGTTGATATATACCCAGATGAGAGCTTTTATACCATTACAGCAGATTACATTCTCGAAAATAGAGGAACAGATGTTTTGCGAGAAATCTTTATTTCTGAAAGGTTTCCAGTTACCAGTATGTCTATAGAAAATGCAATATTACAGAAACATGATAGTATTCATGATATTCGAATTTTTAAATTCGAAGAACCTCTAGCTCCAGGAGAACAAGTAAAATATAAATACAAGTTAACCTATCAAAAAAAAGGATTTGAAACGAGCAATGCTTTGGTTAATAACGGATCATTTATACAGCATAGTAATTTTGAACCAATTTTGGGATATACTACGAGTTTTGAAATCATAGATTCTTATGAAAGAGAAAAGCGTAGGTTACCAAAACAAATAGAGGATAAAAACAATGCTAGTCATTTTAATGCTATTGATGCATCATATATTAAATTATCGTATGAAACTGTTGTATCCACACAAAAAGATCAGACCGCTATAGCAACAGGAGAATTAGTAAAGACATGGCATAAAAAAGACAGAAACTATTATCATTATAAGTCATCTCATGATGTTATTCCTTTTTTAGCATACTATTCGGGCTCCTATAAGGTCGAGAAAGAAAACTATAAAGGAGTAGAAATAGAACAATACTATCACCCAGAACATGATTATAATATTAGTGCTGTTTTTAAGAATATCAAGCAAACTTTAGACTATTGTCAAAAACACTTTACAGCTTATAAGTTTGACCATATACGAATTGCAGAAATACCAGGGCATTGGCGATTTGGAGGACAAGCACAACCAGGAACTATTGCAATGGTAGAGGATCGATTATATTTAACCGACAACCGTGATACTGATAATTTTGATCTTGTAGCCAAACGAGCTATTCATGAAGTTGCACACCAATGGTGGGGGCATATACTTACGCCTAAAAATGTAGATGGAGGAGGGTTAATCACAGAAGGATTGACCAAATACACCGAAGCCGTTATTATGGAAAAATATTACGGAAAAAAAGCAATTTGGCAATTAAGTAAATCAGCTAATACACGTTACTTTTCTGGACGTTCTTATGCTACCGATATAGAACCTCCTTTATATATTGAAGAAGGACAATCTTATTTACTATACGGAAAAAGCTATGTATCTCTGTTAGCACTTAAGGATTTGATAGGAGAACAGAACATGAACAAAGCCCTTAGAAGATTGATAACCAAAAACAAAGATAAAAAAGAACCTAAAGCTACATCAATAGAATTATTAAACGAGTTTTATGCAGTTACCCCAGATAAGTACCATATTTTGATAGATGATTGGTTTAAACGTATTATCACCTATGATTTAAAAATCGAAAATACAGAGGTTACTGCACTCAATACTGGTAAATATGAAGTTACTATAGAGATTTCGGCAAAACGTTTTGAAACCAAAGAAAATGGAGAAACGATAGCAATTTCGATAGATGAGCCTATTCAAATCGGGGTGTTTTCAAAAGATCCAGGTACAATAGATAATGATAATCGAGACTCTATACTATATTTAAAACCCCATCAGATTGATGCAAATCAAGTACAGGTTAAACTTATTGTAGATGAACTTCCGAAATATATCTCGATTGATCCTTTTGGTACCCGTTTGGATGTAAATAATGTAGATAATACTGAGAGTATGTTTAAATAGAATGTGAACTGAAACTTAATAGTTTGAGGTTTTGAGTATACTTCAAATTATGAGTATATCGAGATATTTGAAGCGACTACATGATTCTCAAAATGGAAGTTTTCAATACATTTTTTTGTTGGGAATGATAAAACCAGAACCTAACCACACGTCAGTCTGTCTAAAAATTGCAATTACCTCTCTTAGAATGGCATATTTGAAACTTTTCAAAGACAGGTACCCGAATATGTTCATTATTTGTATAGGTTTTTAGACAGTCTGACGTATAAAAATAATGCGAAGTACATTAAAAAATAATGGTTTTCAGGAAGCAAGGAGTTTAAACATGCTCTTAGACAACGCTCTATATATTTTTGAATACAGATGTTTGTTTTTATAATAAAGGAAGAAAAAATTCTTAGTTTTGGATGCATAAAACTAATTAAACAATCTTGATGAAAAAAGTAGGTATCGATGCTATTTCCTTTTATATTCCTTCTATTTATGTAGGTATTGAAGAGTTAGCTACCAAAAGAAATATTGAATATGCAAAACTTAACAAAGGTCTTGGGCTAAATAAAATGGCTTTTCCAGATTGTAATGAAGATGCAGCCTCATTTGCAGCAAATGCATTATTAGAATTAATTACTAAAAACAATATAGACCCAAGAACTATTGGTCGTATTTATATGGGAACAGAAAGTGCTCTGGATAGTTCTAAGCCTACTTGTACTTATGCAATAGAGCCTGTTGAATTAGAGTTGAGTACATTATTTGGATCTCGTTGCTTTAAAAACTGTGATGTATTAGATATGACTTTTGCCTGTATTGGAGCTGTAGATGCTCTTCATAACAGTGTTGATTGGGTAGCAAATGGAGAAAATCGAAAAGCAGTAGTTATAGCATCTGATGTAGCCAAATATGATCTTGAATCTACAGGCGAGTACACACAGGGGGCAGGAGCTGTTGCTGTATTAATTACAGAAAACCCTGATATTATATCAATCACAAACACTATAGGAGTTGCTACAAAAAGTGTAGGTGATTTTTTTAAACCCAGAAGAGTTTTTAGTAAGCTGAATATAATAAAACAAACCGCAACATTATTAGGAAAAGAAATTTCTGACGATGAGGCAAAAAAAATATTGAATGAAAACAGATCAGAATTTTGGTCAAATGCTAATGTCAATTTCGAACTTTTTATGGAAGAACCTGTTTTTGACGGTCCATATTCAAACGAATGTTATCAGGATAGAATTTTTGAAGCCCTAGAACATTTTAATTCTCAAAAACAAATAAACATTCTTAATGATTGGCAACATTTAATCTTTCATCTTCCGTATGCGTTTCAAGCAAGAAGAATGATTGTTAAGAAATGGATTACCTGGCTAGAAGAAAATGGAACTATCCATACATTGTATGATGAAGTGGGCAAACCAGATGAACATGAAGAAAAAAACTGGCTTAGGTTGGTTAGTAAATCAAAGGTATACCATTCTTTTTTAGCAGACAAAATTGTAGATGGAGAAAAAGCATCTTCTGAAATTGGAAATATGTATACAGCTTCTATCTTTATGTCTCTACTTAGTTTACTTAATATATCTTATGATGATAATAGAGAGTTATCAAGTAATAAAGTCGGCTTTTTTAGTTATGGAAGTGGTTCAAAAGCAAAAGTATTTGAAGGAGTGATAGAAAAGAATTGGAAACAAAAAATAAAGTCATCTCATCTATTCCATCATTTGGAAAAAAGAACTGAAATTGATATTGAAACCTATGAAAACCTTCATAAAAATGAAATAACAAAACCAATTTCAAAAAATACTGTTATAGGACTTTCTCATATCAATAATGAATCCAATAGACTCGGTCTAAGAGAATATAAACCCAATACTATATAAGAAGTATCTACAGTCTTTTTCTTAAATATTAATCCTGTTTTGTCATCTAAAGGCATTTTGGCTATCAGGTCGGGCTTTTCGTTACAATTCCTCGCACTTCCTATCGTTGTGCTGTAGGATTTTAACTATAGGGCACCTCTAATCTTTAATACATTTTACTAGATTACTATTGAAATAATTTTGAGCAGATGGATTTGGCTTTTACAAACAAAAACATTACTCAAGATAGTTCTATATCTATTTTTTGTAAATTTGTAATATAAATGAAAGCGTTTACCTATAAAATAACTGCTGTTTTAATGGCAATAATAGTATTGCTATCTACTATGTCGTTTACATTGGATATGCATTATTGTGGAAATACTTTAGTAGATGTTGCTTTATTCAAAGAAGCAAAAACTTGTGGAATGAAGCAGCAAATTTCTGATACAATGATATGTGCTATGATGACAAAAAAAAATTGTTGTACAGATAAACAACTTATTTTTGAAGGGCAAGATAAACTTCAAAATTCATTCGATACAATTACCTTAAAGCAACAGAATTTTGCTGTGATTTTTTACTACTCATATATAAACCTTTTTGAAGAGATTGAAAATCACATTACCCCTTTTATAGAGTATCCGCCTCCTTTCTTGATTAAGGATATTCATCTACTTAACGAAACCTTTCTTATTTGATAATTAAATCTTATGCCCAATGCAATATCACGCTTGGGTTAAAGTTGTTGATTATAGTCTAAAAACAACACCTTTCTCTAATTACCCAGTTTGTCTTTAAAATTTCCGCTTATTTTTTGAGTAATTTTAAAGGTAAAATGGTATTATTTAATGATCAAAGTATATGTTAAATAAAAGCATTAAATTTTTTATTGAAAATAAATTGGTTGCAACCCTTATACTCATACTTTTTGTAGGGTGGGGAGTTGTAAATGCACCATTTGGTTGGCAAACAGGAATATTACCTAGTAATCCTGTGACAGTTGATGCCATACCTGATATTGGCGAAAATCAGCAAATCGTATTTACAAAATGGCAAGGGCGATCACCACAAGATATCGAAAATCAAATTACATACCCTTTAACCACCTCGCTTTTGGGAGTAGCAGGGGTAAAAACCATTCGTAGCTCTTCAATGTTTGGGTTTTCTAGTATTTATATCATTTTTGAGGAAGATGTAGAATTTTATTGGAGTCGGAGTAGAATTCTCGAAAAATTAAATTCTTTACCAGCAGGGCTATTACCAAATGAAGTATATCCAACTCTAGGACCTGATGCAACTGGGTTGGGACAGATTTTTTGGTATACTTTAGAAGGACGAGACGAAAACGGAAATGTAACAGGTGGCTGGGACCTACAAGAATTAAGAAGTATTCAGGATTATTATGTGAAATATGCATTGTCGTCTGCAAGCGGAGTATCAGAGGTAGCTTCTATAGGAGGATATGTGCAAGAATATCAAATAGACGTAAATCCAGAGTTAGTGCGTCAGTATAATATTAGTTTACAGCAAATTGTTAATGCAGTTAAGCAATCAAATCGAGATATCGGTGCACAGACTTTAGAAATTAATCAGGTAGAATACCTTGTTCGTGGTTTGGGATATATAAAATCTATAGCAGATATAGAAAACGCCGTAGTGATTTCAGAAGAATTTACCTCAATTCGTATCAAAGATATTGCCAACGTTAGTTTGGGACCAGAAACCAGAAGAGGTATTCTCGATAAAGAAGGTGCAGAAGTAGTAGGAGGTGTAGTAGTTGCACGTTATAGAGCAAACCCACTAGAGGTTATTAATACTGTAAAAGATAAAATTAGCGAACTTAGTACTGGATTACCATCCAAACAACTAAAAGATGGTCGTACCTCACAATTAACCATAGTTCCTTTTTATGATCGAACCGAACTTATTCATGAAGCATTAAGTACACTTAATGATACCCTTACCTTAGAGATTTTGATAACCCTTCTAGTTATCATTGTTATGGTATTTAATCTTAGAGCATCAATTCTTATTTCAGGACTCTTGCCTGTAGCTGTTTTAATGGTTTTTATAGCGATGAAATTATTTGATGTCGATGCCAATATTGTTGCTTTATCTGGTATTGCTATTGCCATTGGTACTATGGTAGATATGGGAGTGATCCTTTTAGAAAATTGTATAAGGCATCTAGATAATAATAAAGATCATTTACCAGTGAATATTGTAGTATATAATGCCACTACAGAAATTTCAGGAGCGATAATAACTGCTGTATTAACAACCATAATTAGTTTTATACCCATATTTGCGATGATTGGAGCAGAAGGAAAACTGTTTAGACCGTTGGCATTTACCAAAACAATGGCACTTACAGCATCAATAATTATAGTCTTATTTCTTATTCCGCCATTTGCCGCATTTCTATTCAAAAAGAAGAATATTAAAACCTCAATAAGTTATGTAATCAACGGTGTTTTAATTGTGTTAGGGAGTATTGTAGTTCTTAACAGTATGTGGCTAGGTGTAATTTTGATAGCTTTTGCAATTACATCAATTCTTAGCTTGAAAAAGCTACTTTCAAAAAACGATAAAAATGTAATCAATATTATTATATCAACTGTAACAATAATATTTTTGTTATCAGAATATTGGAGACCACTGGGTGTAGATAAAAGTATACTCGTAAATCTCATTTTTGTAGGGAGTATTTGCTTTGGACTGTTAGGTAGTTTTGCTCTTTTTAGAAAATATTATACCAGAATATTACAATGGGCATTGAACAATAAACTACTATTTTTATCTCTACCTGCTATTATTATTGTTTTTGGCTTTTTAATTATGAAAAATATAGGAAAAGAATTTATGCCTTCATTAAATGAAGGATCTTTTCTATTGATGCCAACTACATTATCACATGCTGGGGTGGCAGAAAATAAAAGAATATTACAGCAATTGGATATGGCAGTAGCAAGCATTCCAGAAATAAAAACAGTCGTTGGTAAAGCAGGTAGAATAGAATCTTCACTTGATCCCGCTCCATTATCAATGTATGAGAATATCATTTTATATAAACCCGAGTATATGCTCAATAAAAAAGGGAAAAGACAACGATATAAAATTAATAATGATGGCTTATTTATAGATAAAGATGGAAATTTGATTTATAATGAAAACTATAATATTGATCCTGATAAAATCAGTAATGTATCAAGAAAGAAATATTTTTCAATAAATAAAGAAAATCTTATTCCTGATAACAATGGCGAATTCTATCGTAACTGGAGACCTCAAATTAAGACTTCAGACGATATTTGGAGTCAAATCATAAAGGCAACTAAATTACCAGGGATAACTTCAGCACCAAAATTACAACCGATAGAAACCCGATTAATAATGTTACAAACGGGAATGCGTGCTCCAATGGGAATAAAGGTAAAAGGGCAAAATTTAAAACAAATTGAAACTTTTGGAATTCAATTAGAAGAGATATTAAAAGAAGTCGATGGCGTAAAAGACGAAGCTGTCTTTGCCGACCGTATTGTCGGAAAACCTTATCTGCTTTTAGATATTGATAGAGAACAACTGGTACGTTATGGAGTATCTGTAGAACAAGTTCAGAAAACTCTCGAAGTTGCAGTAGGAGGAATCTCTCTTACACAAACTGTTGAGGGTAGAGAGCGTTATGGAGTACGAGTACGCTATCCACGAGAACTTAGAGCTAATCCAACAGATCTTGCAACGATTTATGTTCCCTTAAAAAATGGTAGTTCAATACCGTTAAGTGAATTGGTAGATATTCGTTATGAACAGGGACCTCAAGTAATAAAAAGTGAAGATACATTTCTGGTTGGTTATGTTTTATTTGATAAAAAAGATGGTTTTGCAGAAGTAAATGTGGTTAAGAGTGCGCAAAACCTAATAAAAATTAAGATTGATAATAATGAACTGATTGTTCCAAAAGGAATTACCTATCAGTTTACGGGTACTTATGAAAACCAATTGAGAGCAGAAAAAACCTTATCGATTGTAGTACCATTGGCTTTAACTATTATCTTTTTGATTCTCTACCTTCAGTTTCGCTCAATAACCACTTCGCTAATAATATTTACAGGTATTGCAGTAGCTTTTGCTGGTGGATTTTTTATGATTTGGTTATATGGTCAGGATTGGTTTTTGAATATTAATTTCTTTGATAAAAACCTACGAGATCTGTTTCAGGTTCACACCATCAATCTAAGTGTTGCCGTATGGGTTGGTTTTATAGCACTTTTTGGTATTGCTACAGATGATGGAGTAGTAATGGCGACTTATCTTAAACAAACATTTGATAAAAATAAACCAAAATCTATTGATGATATTAGAACTTTTGTGGTCGAAGCAGGCGAGAAGAGAATTCGTCCCTGCTTAATGACCACTGCAACTACAATTCTTGCATTATTACCAATATTAACATCTACTGGTCGTGGAAGTGATATTATGATACCTATGGCAATTCCATCATTTGGAGGAATGGGGATTGCTCTAATTACATTATTTGTTGTCCCTGTATTGTTTGGTTGGAAAAAAGAAATAGAAATGAAGAATGCAAAATTAAAAATGTAAAAATTTTGAAGAGTATTTGATTATTGAATAAAAATTATGAGTAAAAATATATTAAAAGAGAAGAGTTATGCATTTGCAGTAGAAATTGTAAAACTGACACAGATTCTCGTTTCTAATGAAAAAGAATATGTTATTAGTAAGCAACTTTTACGAAGTGGAACTGCTATAGGAGCATTAATTAGAGAAGCAGAATTTGCACAAAGTAAAAAAGATTTCATTAGCAAAATGAGTATCGGGTTAAAAGAAGCTAATGAGACTTTATATTGGATAGATTTAATTAAGGACACAGGATATATAGATATAACTATATACAAACAATTATCTTCTGATGTTAAAGAGTTAGTAGCTATGCTTGTTAGTAGTATTAAAACAACTAAATCTAGGTTATGATGAGATCAGGTATGTTCAATAAAGAAACCTTCATTAAGTTAGAAGTCTTAAAAACCTTTCATGGGGCAGCGTTTCATTTTTCATTTTTCATTTTTAGTTTTTCACTTTTCACTTTTCATTTAACACATGCTCAACAACTTGAATCTTATATTCAAGAAGGATGGGGTAATAACCCTAATATTCAGTATTTTGAATTGCGTTATGCAATTGCAAAAGAAAAAGTAAAAGAAGTAAATACAATACCGAATACACAATTAAGCGCTGGTTATTTTGTAAGCGAACCCGAAACACGTACAGGGCCACAACGTGCAAAATTTTCGATTCAACAAAAATTACCATGGTTCGGAACCATCACAGCAAGAGAGAATTATTCTACAGCTATGGCAGAGACAGAATATGTAGATATTGTAATTGCTAAAAGAAAATTAGCACTTTCGATTTCTCAATCATATTATAAATTGTTTACAATACAAAACAAACAAAAAATCCTCGAAGATAATATTTTACTATTATTAACATACGAGAAGTTGGTACTAACGTCTGTTGAAGTAGGTAAAGCCTCTGTAGTTGATGTACTAAAACTACAAATCCGTCAAAATGAATTAGAACAGCATAAAGCAGTACTTAAGGAAAGTTTTATAGCAGAACAAATAGTTTTTAATGCTTTACTCAATCGAGATTCTGGTATTGATATAGTTGTTCCCAATGAAATGAATATACCAGTAGAAGACCCTATTACTAACAATGAAAACTTACAACTTAACCCAGAAATACTTAAATACGATAAGATATATGAAAGCATAAAACAATCAGAAGTACTTAATCGAAAAGAAAAGGGATCACAAATTGGCTTTGGACTAGACTATATACCAGTTTCAGAAAGAAATGATGTTACTATAAGTGATAATGGTAAAGATATTGTAATGCCTATGGTATCTTTTTCTATACCAATATTTAATAAACGACATGATTCCCGAACTAGTCAAAACAAATTACGTCAACAAGAAATTACAGCACAAAAAGAAGAACGATTAAATCGCATGGAAACGATTTTAGGAAAGGCTATTTCGAATAGAAATACTGCAAGAATCAAATACAATACCCAGAAAGAAAATTTAAAACAGGCTAAAAATGCAGAAGAAATATTAATAAAAAACTATGAAACAGGAACCATAGACTTTAATGATATGTTAGATATTCAGGAATTACAGCTTAAATTTCAGCTAAATCAAATAGAGAGTGTGCATCTGTACTATATGCAAGCTGCGATTATCAATTATTTAACAAATTAAAAAGCAATAATATAAAAAAGTAAAAAATGAGAAATTTAAAAATTTATAAGGTAAGTGCAATTATAATAGCAATACTAGCATTAACAATACTATCTTGCAAAGAGAATAATACATCTAAAACAGAAGAAAAACAAGATCATCATTCTGAGATGGGACTTAAGGAGAATCATAGCAGTCATGATATAGAACAAACAACAGAAATTAAGTTTAAAGATGCTAAGACAGCAGAAATTTTTCAGCATTATATCCATATTAAAACAGCTTTGGTAAACACCGATGCTAATAAAGCAAAGACAGGGGCACAAATGCTTGCCAAAGTAACAGAGAATGCAGTGTTTAAATTGGCTGTTGAGTCCATACTTAATACCGATGATATCGATGCGCAAAGAAAAGCGTTTACAGAAGTTACTACTCAAATGGAAACCTTGCTTAACGGAGCATTATCATCGGGAGAAGTTTATAAACAATATTGCCCAATGGCATTTGATAATACAGGCGCATATTGGTTGTCTAAAGAAAAAGAAATAAGAAATCCATATTTTGGAGATCGCATGTTAAAATGTGGTAGTGTTGCCAAAACTATAAAATAAATATACCAGCTATTCCATCTGATCTCTAAAACAATATATTAACAGATGAAGAAAATTTTAATTAAAAATATGGTCTGCAATCGGTGTAAAACTGTATTGCAACAAGAATTTGAAAATGCCAAAATTTCTGTTGAAACAATAGAATTGGGAGAGATCATTTTTAGCAATATCGATAGTGTTGGATTTGAAAAAGCAAAGGAATACATTCAAATGGGAAATTTAAGCTTTTCTGAAATAGCATATGCACTAACATTATAAAATCGGTAGTCATTTGGCAAAACAATTTAAAACGATTACTGGGATGTCGATGAGTAATTTTAAAACCCTACAATCGTGGGATCGTTAACCACTAAACAAAATTATATAAGAAGAAACCATAATTATCAAATAAAAATAGATGTGAACTCCATAATTTTAGAGATCAAATAACGATAAATATTACTGATGAAACACATATATAAAATATCTGGAATGACTTGTAATGGCTGTCGAGGTCATGTAGCGCATATACTCGATACTATGGACGGTGTGATTAGTGCATTTGTTGACCTTGAGAAAGCAGAAGCAATTATTGAGACAGAAAAACACATTTCTTTAACTGTTTTTCAAGAAAGATTAGCACAAGAAGGAGGACGTTATGATATCCATCTTCCTGGGATGCAAGATCATGATGATAAACCAAAACAGGTTAAACCTATAGGAAAAGGTACTGGAGTTTTTTATTGCCCTATGCATTGCGAAGGAGATAAAACATATAATGTATTACAGGATTGTCCCGTATGTGGGATGGATTTGGTTGAAGAAGTAACTTTACATACCATTACTACAGAACAATATAGCTGTTCGATACATCCAGAAGTAATTAAAGATGCTCCAGAATCTTGTTCGATTTGTGGTATGGATCTAATACTAGTACAACCAGATATTTCTGAAGAAGAGAAGAATTATAAAAAATTACTACAGAAATTTTGGATAGCTGTACTATTTACGGTTCCTATTTTTATAATAGCGATGTCAGATATGTTTTCGAATAATCCACTTAATGATATTTTAGAATTAAAATACTGGAACTGGGTTCAGTTTGTACTTTCTGTTCCTGTAGTGTTCTATGCTACCCGGATGTTTTTTGAACGCGCTTTACGTTCTATAAAAATATGGAATCTCAATATGTTTACTCTTATTGGTGTTGGCGCTGGTGTTGCATGGCTATTTAGTGTGTTAGCAATACTTTTTCCAGATTTTTTTCCAGATCAATTTAAAACAGAATCAGGAACAGTACACGTTTATTTTGAAGCAACTACTGTTATCTTAACACTTGTACTTATGGGGCAAGTATTAGAATCACGGGCACATAGTAAAACAAATTCTGCGATTAAGGAGTTATTAAAGCTTGTACCTAATAAAGCAATACGTGTTGCAAAGGGGATAGAAGAAGAAATTTCTATAGATCAGATAAAATTGAATGATATCCTACGTGTAAAACCTGGAGAAAAAATTCCTGTAGATGGATCAATCTTTCAGGGGCAAACATCTATAGATGAGTCAATGATTACGGGCGAACCAATACCAGTAGATAAGGCTGAAGGAGATCAGGTAAGTAGTGGAACAATTAACGGAAATCACTCCTTTTTATTGAAAGCAGAAAAAGTGGGAACCGAAACATTATTGTCAAAGATTATACAAATGGTAAATGATGCAAGTCGTAGTCGTGCACCAATTCAAAAACTTGCAGACATTGTTTCGGGATATTTTGTTCCTATAGTGGTTATTATAGCGCTAATTACATTTGCCGTTTGGGCATTTTATGGTCCCGATCCCGCTTATGTTTATGCATTTGTAAACGCGATTGCTGTACTCATAATTGCCTGTCCGTGTGCCTTAGGGTTGGCTACACCTATGTCTGTAATGGTCGGAGTTGGAAAAGGAGCCCAAAACGGTGTGCTTATTAAAAAAGCAGAAGCACTCGAAACCATGAACAAAGTTGATACACTTATTGTAGATAAGACAGGGACTATAACCGAAGGAAAACCAACTGTTGAAAACGTAATACCTTTTGGAGATCGATTTGGTAAAGAAGAAATTTTGCAATATATCATTTCTCTTAATAACTTAAGCGAACATCCATTAGCGCAAGCAACGGTCAAATATGGGAAAGAACAGCATATTAAATTAGTAAATGTAAGCGAATTTAAAGCAGTAACAGGAAAAGGAGTAGAAGGAAACATTGCAAACCTAAAAATGATATTGGGTAATGAAAAAATGTTGGAATATGCCAATGTACCCATTTCAGATGAATTTAAAAAACAAGCTGAATCTTATCAGAAAAAAGGAAAAACAGTGTCGTATTTATCTATTGACCAGAATGTCGCAGGTTATATAGTTATAGGGGATAAAATCAAAGAAACCAGTAGTGAAGCTATTAAACAATTACAGGATAGAGGAATTGAAGTTATTATGCTTACTGGGGATAATTATAATACAGCTCATGCAGTAGCCAATGAGCTTAATCTCAAAAACTTTAAAACAGAGATGTTGCCCGAAGATAAACTCGATGAAGTCGAAAAATTACAACATAGCGGTAGGGTAGTTGCAATGGCAGGAGATGGTATTAATGATGCTCCAGCTCTTGCAAAAAGTGATGTCGGTATTGCAATGGGTACAGGTACCGATGTAGCTATAGAGAGCGCAACTATTACTTTGGTAAAAGGAGATTTACAAGGTATTGTAAAAGCAAAAAAGTTAAGTGATAAAGTAATGAAAAATATCAAGCAGAATCTTTTTTTCGCACTTATTTATAATGCATTGGGAGTACCTATCGCTGCAGGAGTGCTTTTTCCTTTTTTCGGAATTCTGTTATCTCCTATGATTGCAGCTCTGGCAATGAGTTTTAGTTCTGTATCAGTAATAACTAATGCTTTACGATTAAAAACAATACATATTAATTAGACATGGTTAAAAGACAAACAGCAATAAAAATTAGAAAAGCACACAGGTATTTAGGACTCTTTTTAGGAATCCAATTTTTGCTGTGGACGATTAGCGGTTTATATTTTAGTTGGACAGATATTGATGAGATTCATGGAGATCAATTTAAAAATGAAAATATTGATGTTATATCCTTTAAAAGTTTAATAAAACCTTCTCAAATAGAAACAAATGACCCGATACAATCATTAGAACTTAGAGAGGTAGCTGGGCAACCCTATTATTGGATAAATGATAAGCAACTTTTTAACGCAAATACGGGAGTGCCAAAACCTGAAATTACTTCTTCAGAGGCTTTAAAAATTGCTGAAAAGAATATGTCACCAGAATTAAAAGTAACTGGTATAGAAAAAATAGAAAAAGTAGGCAATCATCATGAATATCGTGAACGACCACTACCAGCTTATGTTGTTTCTTATGAACACTCTCAAAACGTAAAAGCATACATATCGATAAAAGATGGTAGTTTTCAAAGAGTAAGACATCGATCGTGGCGTTGGTTTGATTTTCTTTGGATGACTCATACTATGGATTATGAAGGAAGAGATAATTTTAATACAATCATTCTTAGAGTCTTCTCTCTATTAGGGGTAATAACGGTACTAAGTGGATTTACATTATGGTTTGTATCCTCGCCAACTGTTAGAAAAATAAAAAAAAATAAGCGTTATGAATAAGAACGTCATTTATATTGGTATCGCAGTTCTTGTGGGGCTATTAGGAGGATACTTTATTTTTGGAAGTAACAATTCTACTCAACCCAGTCACAATAATCATCAGGAAGAAACTACAGCAGATCAAATGTGGACTTGCTCGATGCATCCCCAAATTATACAGGAAGAACCTGGTGATTGTCTAATATGCGGGATGGATCTAATTCCTGTAGAAACTAGTACAGATGGTCATCTATCTGTAGATCAATTTAAAATGACAGAAAATGCTATGGCATTAGCAAATATCCAAACTACTAGTATTAGTAATCTAGTAACAGGTGATGAAAACGGGATTACATTATCTGGAAAAATAATGGAAAATGAGGAAGCAAGCGCAGTGCAAGCTAGTTATTTTGATGGTAGAATCGAACGATTAAATGTTAATTATAAAGGTCAGGAAATTAGGAAAGGACAAAAGCTAGCCACAATTTATGCCCCTGATCTTGTCGCAGCACAACAAGAACTTATTACCGCAGTATCACTTAAAGAATCTCAACCAATACTATATAAAGCTGTTCGTAATAAATTGAAGTTATGGAAACTTTCAAATAACCAAATCAATGCTATAGAATCTTCTGGTAAGGTTCAGGAAAACTTTGCTATTTATGCAACCATTTCAGGTACCGTTTCAGAAGTAATGAGCGCAGAAGGTGATTATGTAAAACAAGGGCAACCTATCTTAAAAGTAACTAACCTTAGTACAATATGGGCAGAATTTGATGTATATGAAAACCAAATTGCTCAATTTAAAAAAGGACAACAAATCAATATTACTACTACAGCCTATCCCGATAGAAAATTTGAAGGCACAATTTCTTTTATAGACCCGACTTTAAATACTAAAACAAGAACCGTTACCATAAGAACTAATCTTAATAATCGTGATCATCTTTTTAAACCAGGGATGTTTGTAACTGGTAGTGTGGCAAGTAAAACTGAAATTACAGAACAACTTATTATTCCTGCTAGCGCTGTATTATGGACAGGTGAGCGTTCTGTGGTGTATATAAAAACTAGTACTTCCGAACCCATTTTTGAAATGAGAGAAGTAGTATTGGGAAACGCTACAGGAAATACATATATCATTTTAAAAGGGCTTAATAATGGTGATGAGATCGTAACTAATGGAGCATTTACTGTTGATGCAGCTGCACAATTACAGGGTAAAAAATCAATGATGAATAAAGAAGGAGGAAAGACTATGACTGGCCATGAAGGACATATGGGAATGCAAATGGAAGTATCAAAGTCATTTCAGAAAGATTTTTTATCAGCTCTTACGCCATATTTGCAAATGAAAAATGCTTTTGTAAAATCTAATGCCCCTCAGGTAGCTATTTTTGCGAAAACAACAAATAAAATATTAAAAACAATTAAAACTTCAAGTTTAACAGCAATCCAAAAAACTAAACTTTCTAAAAGTATTACAATATTGAATGATATAACAAATAATGTACAGTTAGAAAAACAAAGAACTCATTTTGTAGCTTTAAATGAGAATTTGATGACACTGGTATCAGACTTTAATCAAATAAACACTACTCTGTATATACAAAAATGCCCTATGGCTAATAATAATAAAGGAGCTATTTGGATAAGTGAAGAAAATGAAATATACAACCCCTATTTTGGCGATGCGATGCTAACCTGTGGCAGTGTAATCGATATAATTAAATAGGTTTGCACAGGAATTGATTACGATTTACCAGTTTTTTTTGAACTCATTTTAAGTGTAAATTTTACAGGAAAAAGTAGTACTCATGATGAGTTCTTTATAAAATTGTACAGGAATACTCTATGTATACTTCTATCTTTACCAAAAACCTTACTTATGGCAAATACTATTAAAGAGCAACAGCATATTCTTAATAAATTAAATATTAAGAGTTTGAATAAAATGCAAGAAGATGCTCTTGTAGCTATTGAAGAAACTACAAATACAATTATACTGTCTCCTACAGGAACGGGTAAAAATTTGGCATTTTTATTACCGATTATAACCAATTTGGATCCTGAATGTATAGAGATACAGGCATTGATTTTGGTGCCTTCAAGAGAATTAGCTATTCAAATAGAACAAGTAGTTAGAGAAATGGGATCAGGGTATAAGGTGAATGCTGTATATGGTGGTCGGTCGATTTCAAAAGATAAAGTAGAACTGAAACATACTCCAGCAATTCTCATCGGTACACCAGGTAGAATAGCAGATCATTTTAGTAGAGAACGTTTTTCTAAAGAAAATATAAAAACATTAGTCTTAGATGAATTTGACAAATCATTAGAAGTTGGTTTTGAGTATGAAATGAGAGGCATTATAAATGAATTGCCAAATATCAGCAAACGAATATTAACCTCTGCTACACAAGAAATAGACATTCCACATTTTGTAAAATTAGAAAACCCAACGATTATTAATTATTTGAAAGAAGGAGTTGCTAATTTGACAGTAAAAATAGTAAAATCTCCTTCAAAAAATAAATTAAATACTCTTGTTGCATTATTAAATCAGTTAGGTAATCAGCCTGGAATTATATTTTGTAATCTAAAAAATACAATAAGTGAAGTGAGCCATTTCCTTGATAAAAATAATATTGCTCATGGTTGTTTTTATGGAGGGATAGAGCAAAAAGATAGAGAACGTTCTCTAATTAAATTTAGAAACGGAACTCATCAGATTATTATTGCCACCGATTTGGCAGCCAGAGGGATTGATATCCCAGAGATAAAATATATTATTCATTATCAACTTCCTTTAAAAGTAGAAGAATTTACACATCGAAATGGTAGAACTGCCAGAGTGAATGCTAAAGGAACTGCTTATGTTTTGAAATGGGAAAAGGAAAGCTTACCCGATTTTATTAAAAATACAGAAATAGAAAAGATTACTAAACATGTTATACGTAAACCTCAATACTGGAAAACCTTATTTATTTCGGGTGGTAGAAAGGATAAAATCTCTAAGGGAGATATAGCTGGATTGTTTTTTAAACAAGGTAAAATTAGTAAAGAGCAATTGGGAGTTATAGAATTAAAACAAGATTGTGCGTTTGTTGCTGTACCTGCTTCTATTGCCAATGAACTAATTACAATATTGAATAATAGTAGATTAAAAAAGAAAAAAATAAGAATAACTAGTATTTGAAAAGTAATGGGTGTACGACAAATTTTCCTTTTCAAAGATATTGGCATCTTAACTTCCCAAAGCAAAACTAACTCCTTCCCTTTGGGCTACCGT
>CAKMZM010000032.1 GCA_929200365.1 uncultured Flavobacteriaceae bacterium
ATTTATCAACATCTTGATTTTCAATAAAAAAATTTGACGTTAGTCGAGATTAAAACTCCAAATATTTTGTATTACAATTAAGGTAAACCCTTAACTTTACCATTAGAACATGCAAGAAGCCAGTTTAGACATACAAATTAAAACATTACCTACTAGTCCTGGTGTATATCAGTATTATGATAACGAGAATACATTACTATATATCGGAAAAGCAAAAAACTTAAAAAAAAGAGTTTCTTCTTACTTTACAAAAAATCACGATAACTATAAAACCAAGGTTCTTGTAAAGAAAATTCATACGATAAAACATATTGTTGTTGAAACAGAAACAGATGCACTATTACTAGAAAATAATCTGATTAAAAAATACCTTCCTCGTTTTAATGTTATGCTCAAAGATGATAAAACATATCCTTGGATTTGTATCAAAAAAGAGCGCTTCTCTAGGGTATTTCTTACTCGTAATCTTATCAAAGATGGCTCAGAGTATTATGGCCCTTATACTTCGGTAAAAACAGTTCATATTCTTTTGGATCTTATCAAAGAACTATACCAACTTAGAACATGCACTTATGATTTATCACAGGAAAAAATAAATAATGGGAAATATAAGGTATGTTTAGAATATCATTTAGGTAATTGTAAAGGACCTTGCGAAGGATTACAAGATGAAAAAGAATATCTCGAAAATCTTGAAGCTATTCGTCAAATTGTAAAAGGAAACTTTAAAGATTCACTAAATCGTTTTAGGGATCAAATGATGATATATGCAGAGAAAATGGAATTTGAAGATGCCCAACGGATTAAGGAAAAAATACAAATACTAGAAAAATACCAAGCAAGATCAACAGTAGTGAATCCTAAAATAAGTAATGTCGATGTGTTTTCTATCCTATCAGATGAATCCTATGGATATATAAATTTTTTTCAACTATCTTATGGTGCTATTATTAGATCCCATACCACAGAGGTTAAAAAGAAATTAGATGAATCTGATAAAGAGCTTTTAGAACTTGCCATTATTGAACTCCGACAACGTTTTAACTCTACATCTAAAGAAATATTTGTTCCTTTTAATGTAGAAGTAGGAGAAGATCTAAAAATTACAATCCCACAATTGGGGGACAAAAAAAAGATTGTAGACTTATCATTAAGAAATGCAAAATACTATAGGCAGGAGCGTTTTAAGCAAATCAAGATTATGGATCCTGATCGGCATATAAAACGTCTTATGAGCCAAATGAAAAAAGATTTGAGATTACCCGAAGAACCAAGACATATCGAATGTTTTGATAACTCGAATATTCAGGGAACTAATCCAGTTGCTGCCTGTGTGGTATTTAAAGATGGGAAACCCAGTAAAAAAGAATATCGAAAATTTAATATAAAAACAGTAGAAGGCGCCAATGATTTTGCTTCTATGGAAGAAGTCGTATATCGGCGATATAAACGATTAACAGAAGAAAATCAACCATTACCACAACTAGTGATTGTAGATGGAGGAAAAGGGCAACTTTCTTCGGGATTAAAAGCTCTTGACACATTAGGTTTAAGAGGAAAAATAACCATTATTGGTATTGCCAAACGACTAGAAGAAATTTATTATCCAGGAGATGCTATACCTCTATATTTAGATAAAAAATCAGAATCTTTAAAGGTTATACAACATTTACGAAATGAAGCACACCGATTCGGAATCACTTTCCATAGGCAAAAAAGAAGCAAAGCTGCTTTAGACACCGAATTGGATTTAATTCCTGGAATTGGAGAAAAAACCGTCATCGAATTATTAAAAAATTTTAGATCTGTAAAACGAATACGTGAAGCTTCTAAACATGAGTTATGCGAAGTGATTGGGGATTCGCGCGCAACCAAAGTATATAATTATTATCTTTCTAAAAAAGAATAAGCGTGACTAGACACAATACATCAAGATTTTTTTTATCTGGGATACTAATTATAGTATTCTTCATTCCTGATATAATTTGGTCACAAGAAAAAGAAACTTTAAAGATTCTTGATGATTCTGCTATAGAAGATGTAAAAGTAGGGCTGGTTTTGAGTGGAGGTGGTGCAAAAGGACTTGCACATATTGGTGCTCTAAAAATAATAGAAGATGCAGGAGTACGTATCGATTACATTGGTGGGACAAGCATGGGAGCTATTATAGGAGGATTATACGCATCTGGATATCGTGCTGCCGAACTAGACTCTATATTTAGAACTGTTGATTTTGATGTATTTATACAGGATCAACTTCCGAGAAATGCTAAAACCTTTTATGAACGAGAAGACTCTGAGAAATATGCAATAACTTTACCTTTTGATAAATTTAAAATCGGTTTACCCAAAGGGCTATCTAAAGGGCAGAATTTTTATAACCAATTCTCAAGATTTACAGCTCATGTAAGTGAAATACGTGATTTTAATAATCTCTCAATCCCTTTTTTCTGTATGACTACTAATATAGAGACAGGAGAACAAATACTTTTAGATAAAGGTTATTTACCAGAAGCTGTTGCAGCCAGTGGTGCATTGCCTTCTGTTTTTAATCCTATAGAATTAGATGGAGTTTTAATGACAGACGGAGGAGTAGTTAATAACTATCCTATTAAAGAAATTAAAGAAAAAGGAGCCGAAATAGTAATCGGGATTGATGTACAAGACAGTTTAATGTCTAAAGACCAATTAACATCGGTAACTAATATTATGCGTCAAATTAACAATTTCAGAACTTATGAAGCCATGAAAAATAAAGTCTCTGAAACAGATTTATACATTAAACCTTCGATAACGGATTTTTCGGTAATATCTTTTGATCAGGCAGATAAAATCATTGCTAATGGAGAAAAAGCAACATTTGCTAATTATGATAAATTGAAAGCAATTGCTATGCGTCAAAAATCTCAACCTAAGAGATCTCCAATTCCTGAAAACTCAGAAAACATAGTGGTAAACAATTTGGTTATTTCAGGAAATGAAAGGTATACACGAGCATACATTAAAGGAAAATTAAAACTGAAAACACCGAGAGTTACAACTTATAAAAAATTAAATGAAGGGATTAATAACTTATCTGCTACAGGAAATTTTGACCGTGTAACTCATCGACTATTCGATAAAAAAGAAGGTAAAGAATTAGTACTTAATGTAAAAGAGAGCGAAAACAAAATGTTATTACGTTTTGCTCTTCATTATGATGATCTATATCAAACTGCCGCCTTAATAAATGTTACCAAAAAAAGTTTATTGTTTGATAATGATATTCTTTCTGTAGATGTAGCACTAGGAGATAATATACGCTATAATCTAGATTATTATATAGATAAAGGTTTTTACTGGAGTACTGGATTAAAGGCTCATTATACAAATTTCAGAAAAGCAATTGATTTTAATTTTATTGGACGATTTGGAGAAATCCCTGATTTAGGAATCAATACTATTGATGTAGACTATACCGATTATAATATGCAAGTATATGCAGAAACCTTATTGCGACAAACCTTTTCTGTTGGGTTAGGTGCAGAATATAAACGTCTTAGTATTATATCTGAAACATTTGGAGAAGATGAAAATCAAATTCCAAGAACTGTATTTGATGATAGTGATTATTGGAGTGCCTTCGGGTATATTAAACTAGATACTTATGACAATAAATATTTTCCGAAGCGTGGATTTTTATTTGAAGGTGATATCCACACCTATCTTTTTTCTTCTGATTTTACAGAAAGTTTTGATGAATTTTCAATTACCAAAGCACAACTAGGATTCGCTACACCATTATATAAAAATCTTTCTATGAATATTAGCTTGGAAGCAGGTACCAAAATTGGAAATACTTCTCTAAGTTCTCTCGATTTTCTGATTGGAGGTTTTGGTGCCAAAACTATTAATAATTTTATTCCTTTTTATGGATATGATTTTTTTGGAATTACAGGACAAAGTTTTGCTAAAGCATTGATATTAGTAGATTATGAAATATTTAAAAAGAATCATATTAATGCTGCTGCCAATTTTGCTAATATAGGTAACAAATTATTTAGCACAGGAAGATGGTTTGAAAACCCTGAATTTTCTGGATATGCTTTGGGCTATGGTCTAGATACCTTTGCTGGACCTGTACAAGTTAAATATTCTTACTCTCCAGAACTAGACGAAAGCAACTGGTTTTTTAGTGTTGGCTTTTGGTTTTAAGTAAAAAGTTAAGATTTCATTAGGGGTAAATAAGCAAAATTTGCAGAAAAAAGTAAAAATTCAAAATGAGTTCTTTAAAAGAATCGAAATATTTACGATATTTGTAATGTTATGAACTTGTTCTGGCAGGATTTATTATTATTACTACACTACCTTATTAAGCGCAATCCCGAATAAGGTAAGCTTGCTATTTATTATTACCTTAATTAAAAAGTAGTTAATTTAAATTTGCAACATCATGCCTTTTTATCATACTCTAGGAGAAATCCCTCCCAAACGTCACACCATCTTCAAAAAACCAGATGGCAGTTTATATTATGAACAATTATTTGGAACAATTGGTTTTGACGGAATGTCAACCAATTTATATCATTGCCAAAGACCTACACAAGTTAAAGAAATTAAAGGAAGCTATAATGTAGCTCCAAAAATAGCCATAAAAAACAATATTAAATCTTATAGATTTCATGGCTTTAAAGTCGAGCCAGAAAAGGATTATCTACAAAGCAGAAAAAATGTATTAACCAATAGTGATGCAAGTATTATTTTATCTGCTCCGCAGAAATCTACTATAGATTATTTTTATAAAAATACTGATGCCGACGAATTAATTTTTATTCATCGTGGAAGTGGAAAATTTCGAAGTCACTTAGGTAATCTCGATTTTAAATATGGAGACTATATATTAATTCCTAGAGGAACTATTTATAAACTCGATTTTGACACTTCTGATAATCGTTTGTTTATTGTAGAGTCAAGAAGACCAATTTATACTCCAAAAAAATATCGCAACTGGTTTGGGCAATTACTAGAACATTCTCCGTTTTGTGAACGTGATATTAGGACTCCTTATGAATTAGAAACCAACAACGAAAAAGGAGATTTTTTAATTAAGGTAAAAAAACAGGATGAAATTTTTGATATGATCTATGCAACACACCCATTTGATGTGGTAGGATATGATGGGTTTAATTTTCCTTACGCTTTTTCGATACACGACTTTGAACCTATTACAGGTAGAATACACCAACCGCCACCAGTGCACCAAACATTCGAGACCGATGCTTTTGTGATTTGTTCTTTTGTACCAAGATTATATGATTACCACCCAGAGAGTATTCCTGCACCCTATAATCATAGTAATATAGATAGTGATGAAGTGCTATATTATGTAGATGGTGATTTTATGAGTAGAAACGATATCGATGCAGGTCATATTTCTTTACACCCTTCTGGGATACCACACGGTCCTCATCCTGGTGCTGCAGAACGAAGTATTGGAAAAACAAAAACCGACGAATTAGCTGTTATGGTGGATACTTTTAAGCCTCTTATGGTGACCGAAGAAGCTATGAAAATAGCCGATGAAGATTACCATAAATCCTGGTTGGAGTAACTCATTAAAAATATTTATCATGCTAAACTATAGAAAAGACATTACAGCACATTTAAGAGCTATGTGGTAGCGCTATACCTTCCTTCCTTTTAGAGAAATACATTTCTCTCTTCGATTTATTTATTTAACTATATATTAAAAACATTATGTCAACCAATATAACACCTCAGAATTTAGAAAAAACAGTTCCTCAAGCCAAAGATTTCTTACCCTTATTAGGAACAGATTATGTAGAACTCTATGTAGGTAATGCCAAACAAGCAGCTTATTATTATCAAACCGCATGGGGTTTCCAGATTATAGCCTATGCTGGATTAGAAACAGGTCGTAAGGATAGCGTTTCTTATGTACTACAACAAGATAAAATACGATTAGTCCTTACCTCTCCCTTACAACCAGATGGCGTTATCAATAAGCACATAAATACTCATGGTGATGGCGTAAAAGTAGTAGCCCTTTGGGTTGATGATGCTACCAAAAGCCATCAAGAAACTGTAAAAAGAGGGGCTAAGTCTTATATGGAACCCACCGTCGAAGAAGATGAAAACGGTAGTGTTGTGTTTTCAGGAATCCATACCTATGGAGAAACAGTACACGTTTTTGTTGAACGAAAAAACTATAACGGAGTATTCTTGCCTGGGTATATGGCCTGGAACAAGCCCTACAAAACAGAAACTACAGGGCTTAAATATATAGATCATATGGTGGGTAATGTAGGATGGAACGAAATGAACAAATGGTGTGAGTTTTATGCCAAAATTATGGGGTTTGCACAACTAGTATCTTTTGATGATAACGATATTTCTACAGAGTATACAGCCCTAATGAGCAAGGTGATGAGCAATGGTAACGGTCGTATAAAGTTTCCTATAAACGAACCTGCCGAGGGAAGAAAAAAATCTCAAATTGAAGAATATATCGATTTTTATAATGGTGCTGGAGTACAACATATAGCATTAGCTACCGATAACATTATTGAAACTGTTTCTTCACTTCAGAATCGAGGAATAGAATTTCTTACTGTTCCTGCTAGTTATTATGAAACTGTTCTGGATCGAGTTGGTGAAATCGATGAAGATCTTGCACCACTTAAAGAATTAGGGATTCTAATCGATCGAGATGACGAAGGATATCTACTTCAGATTTTTACAAAACCAGTCTTAGATCGCCCTACAATGTTTTTTGAAATTATACAACGTAAAGGAGCTCAATCTTTTGGTAAGGGTAATTTTAAAGCATTATTCGAAGCTATTGAGAGAGAACAAGAGCAAAGAGGTACGCTTTAAATGGTTTAACAATATAACGAAACCCTGTATCAATAAGCAGGTAAATAACTCTAGTGTCAAGTTAAGTATGCTGCATTAGAGTTCTAACTATTTTTGTTTTATCATTGACTTTATGTGAGCATAAAGTTCACAAACTGTGTATTAATTGTTTACTTTAGTATCGTAGAATATATATACCATGGTACTAGTCACAGGAGCAACAGGTTTAGTAGGAACACATCTATTAGTTAAACTCATACAGGAAAAACAACATGTGCGGGCACTATACAGAACCGAAATAAAAAAAGAACAGGCTAAAAAAGTATTTTCTTCTTATTTCACAAGTGAAGAAAAACATTTATTCGATACTATAGAATGGGTAAATACTGATATCAATAATATCCCTGTTCTAACTGAAGCTTTTGAAGGAATTACTCATGTATATCATTGTGCTTCCAAAATTAGTTTTAATCCATCTCACTATAAAAAATTAAGAAAAACTAACATCCATGGGACAGCAAATATTGTAAACCTTTGTTTAATCAAAAAAGTGACCAAGCTCTGCTATGTAAGCTCAATTGCAACACTTGGAGAAAATTTATCCAGCTCTCATATTGATGAAAAAGCAGAATGGAATCCCGAAAACCCCAATTCTGTTTATTCAATTACCAAATACGGTGCAGAGATGGAGGTCTGGAGAGGAATACATGAGGGTCTTACCGCAGTAATTGTAAACCCTGGTATTATTATTGGTCCTGGTTTTTTTGATAGTGGTAGCGGATATCTCTTTAAAAGGATTTATACAGGAATGAAATATTATACCTCGGGAATTACTGGTTATGTAGCCATAAGAGATGTTATCGATATTATGTATAAACTTACTACGGGTATCTATAGCAATCAACGTTATATCCTGGTGGGTGAAAATTTAAGTTACAAAAGTGCTTTTAGCATGATTGCTAAAGCACTACACAAACCATTACCTAAAAAAAAAATCTCTCCTTTTTTGATGAAAATTGCTTACTATATGCAACGTATTAGCCATATTTTATTTAGAACAAATAGATCAATATTTAGATCATCTATACGAAGTGCATTTTCTACAAAATACTATGACAATGATAAAATAAAAAAAGAACTTATTTATAGTTTTACTCCAATTGAAAAAAGTATTAAAGAAACTGCTACTGTTTTTTTGAAGGAGAAGCATTAGTCCTTTTTTTCTTAGCTTCGTCGATTACATCTTCTGTAACAAGTAGTTGATCTATAAGCCTAAGTGTATCTTTATTTTTTGCAATAGAATCTTCAATTTTTTTAATAGAATCTTCTTCCTTTTTCAATTTCTCATATTTTTCCATTTCTGTGTTCAGATTATCCTTTACATTAACAAAAATTGTTTCATACTTCTCTATCTGTATAGTAGAATACCACATATTATTCTCTGCAAAAACAATGCTATCTATACCATATTTTTTCAGAATAAAAGCTTCAGGATTAATATTTTCTTTTTCAAAAATTTTTCTATCAGAGCTTTTTGCTGCCCTTACAAAAGCAATATCAGTTAAAATTTCAACCATACAATCTTCTTCTAGAAGCATCTCTGGTTCAGAAGGTTTATTTATGCTCTGACACGAAATAAAATTCAGGAAAACCACAACATATATTACATTTTTTATCATCTGTCAAAAGTTAATCGCTGTGCATGTCGCACATTATAAAATTTAAAGTTTTTGTATACCAAACTACCATTCACAAAAGTATGTGTAACTCTTGATTTAAAGGTAGTTCCTTCAAAAGGAGACCACCCGCATTTATACGCAATATTATCTTTATTTACTGTCCAGGGGGCATTAATATCAACCAAAACAGCATCGGCATAGTATCCTTCTTTTATAAAACCCCTTTTTTCGATCTGAAATAATATTGCCGGATTATGGCACATTTTTTCAACGATCTTTTCCAGACTTATTTTACCCTGATGATAAAACTCGAGCATAGCCGGAAGTGCATGCTGTACCAGTGGCCCTCCCGAGGGTGCTTTGGTATATACATTATCTTTTTCTTCGATAGTATGAGGAGCATGATCTGTAGCAATTACATCTATTTTATCTTTTAGCAAAGCCTCTAGCAATGCATCTCTGTCTTTTGCAGTCTTTACCGCTGGATTCCATTTGATCAATGTTCCTTTTTCTTCATAATCTGCATCAGAAAACCATAAGTGATGAATACAAACTTCGGCTGTTATTTTCTTTTCCTTAAGCGGAATTTTATTGGTAAACTGTTCTAATTCCTTTGCTGTCGAAAGATGAAAAACATGTAATCTTGCTCCTGTTTTTTTAGCCAGTGCTATTGCTTGCGATGAAGATAAATAACATGCCTCTTCACTTCTAATAGTAGGGTGAAATTTTACAGGAATATCATCGCCATACTCTGCTACATATCTTGCCGTATTATTTTTTATAGTTTCCTCATCCTCACAATGTACCGCAATTAACAGATTTGTAGAAGAAAATATTTTTTCTAACACTTCTGGATTATCTACCAGCATATTTCCTGTTGAAGAACCTAGAAATAATTTAAGTGCTGCTACTTTTTTTGGGTCTACTTTAAGGATTTCTTCAAGGTTATCATTTGTACCTCCAAACATAAAAGAGTAATTCGCATAGCTTGTTTTTGCTGCGATTTCAAATTTTTCTTCGAGTTTTTCTACTGTTGTTGTCTGGGGTACAGTATTAGGCATCTCTATAAAAGAAGTAATACCACCAGCTATAGCTGCTCTAGATTCGGTTTCTATAGTTGCTTTATGTGTTAAGCCTGGTTCTCTAAAATGCACCTGATCATCAATAACTCCTGGTAGTAAATATTTACCTTCGGCATCAAAAATGTGTACATCTGGCGACTTTGCACTTATCTGCGGTGCAATTTCTTTAAAAATACCATTTTCTATATATACATCTCCATTAAAAATCTGCCCTTCATTAACGATATTCGCATTTTTAATAAGCACATTATCCATAATCATATTTCGTAGCGATTAAATAAACTGTTAAATTTCATTTTTATAACTCCAAAAACAGCTTCAGAAATAATTCCTTTGCTCATTTTTGATGTTCCCCTGGTTCTATCGGTAAAGATTACAGGGATTTCTTTTATTTTAAATTTTAATAAATATGCCTTAAACTTCATTTCTATCTGAAAGGCATATCCTACAAATTGAATTTTTTTAAGGTTTATCTTTTCTAATACCTCTCTTTTATAACAGATAAATCCTGCAGTTGTGTCATGAATATTCATTCCTGTTATAAATCGAACATATTTTGAAGCTCCCCAGGATAATAAAACTCTACTCATTGGCCAGTTCACTACATTTACCCCAGTTACATATCTGGATCCAATAGCAACTTGAGAAGATCCTTTTGCACAAACATTATACAGCCGTATAAGATCATTAGGGTTATGAGAAAAATCTGCATCCATTTCAAAAATATATTCGTAAGACCGTTCCAGTGCCCATTCAAAACCTGTAATATACGCTGTACCCAAGCCTAATTTACCCTCCCGTTCTATTAAGAAAAGGGACTCTGGGTATTCTAACTGTAACTCCTTTATCTTATCTGCAGTTCCATCTTGAGAATTATCATCTACAATAAGAATATGGAAATCACGTTGAAGCGAAAGCACATTTTTAATGATGCGTTCCACATTTTCAATTTCATTATAGGTAGGGATTATAACTAAGGCATCCACCATCTAAGCTATTTTTCAGGCAAATATAACTAAATAATTACTAGTTATTTTCTTGTTTTTATGAGTTAATTGATCGTAATTTTGATCCCAGAACTGAATATGGAATTTATTTTACGAGAAATAACATCAACAAATTGGCATACTATCATAATTACAGTATGCCTAATGCTATTAGCCGCAGCCAAAGGAGCTAATATACTTCGCTTTACTGATTTCATGATGCTTTTTAGCAATAGCAAATATATTATATCATATCAAAAGTTAAATAAACTTTCTTCTTTATTCAATGCAATTTTGCTATTATTTCAGGTCGTTTCGGTATCGCTGTTTCTATATCTATGCATTGGTGTATTCGAGTGGCAAGTAGTATCAGGTCAAATCACATTGTATTTTAAGATAGCAATTATATATACTGTTATCATTATTTGTAAATTACTTATAGAAAAAATAGTGGCCACTATTTTTTCTATTGACTCTATAATTGATGAATATTTATTTTACAAAGTGTCGTATCGTAATTTCATAGGAGTCATACTATTACCTATTAATATTATATTTATTTACGCGTTACAACCTTCTAAAATCGTATTTATAATATTACTGATTTTACTAATTATTCTCAATACAATCATGCTTATTTCTTTTTATAAGAAAAACGAAAATATTATTTTGAACCACTTATTTTATTTTATTTTGTATCTTTGCGCACTTGAAATCGCACCCTATTTTATACTGTATAAGCTTATTAGTTAATTAATAAGATTTTTACAAAAAAGAAAAAACATATATGAAAGTGAAGACAATTTTGGTTTCACAGCCGGAGCCTAAAGTGGAAAATTCACCTTATTTTGATTTAGAAGAAAAGGAAAAAGTAAAAATCGACTTTATTCCCTTCATTCATGTAGAGGGAGTTGACGCAAAAGAGGTAAGATTACAAAAAGTAGATTTATCATTATATACTGCTATTATCCTTACCAGTCGTAACTCTGTTGATCATTTCTTTAGAATAGCAGATGAGATGCGTTATAAAGTACCTGATACACTTAAGTATTTTTGTCAAAGTGAAGCTGTGGCATATTATCTACAGAAATATGTAGTATATAGAAAAAGAAAAATATATGTCGGAAAACGTACATTTCAGGAGCTATCTCCTTTGATTAAGAAGTATAAAAATGAGAAGTTTTTATTACCTTCTTCAGATAAATTAAAGTCTCTAATTCCTGAAACATTAGATACTCTAAAAGTAGAATGGAAGCAAGCTGTTTTTTACAAAACCGTGGTAAGTGATCTTTCTGATTTAAGAGATGTATTTTATGATATTTTAGTATTTTTTAGCCCTTCTGGAATACAATCTTTATTCGAGAATTTCCCTGATTTTAAACAGAACAACACCAGAATTGCTGTATTTGGAAACTCAACAATTAAAGCTGCCAAAGAGCATAATCTGGTTGTAAATATACAGGCTCCCACTCCAGAAACTCCATCAATGACAATGGCACTTCAGAAATATATTAAAGAGGTAAACAAAAAATAGATAGTTTTATTTATATTTTCAATGTATAAAAAAAGGGATCGAATATCGATCCCTTTTTTTAGTATTGTAGTGAGAAATCTTATTCAAATTGTTTAAAATTCTTTTTGAAAGAATTTACCAATTCTCCAGCCTTGGCATCATAAGCTTCTTTATCTGCCCATGTATTTCTTGGATTCAGAATATCTGAAGGCACATCAGGACAACTTTCTGGCATACTAAGATCAAAATGTTTATCAGTAACATAGGCTACATCATTAAGCTTACCTTCTAAGGCTGCATTAATCATTGCACGGGTATATTTCAATTTCATTCGGCTTCCTGTACCGTATGCTCCACCAGTCCATCCTGTATTCACCAACCAGACATTAGCTCCTGTTTTTTCGATCTTATCCATTAGCATATTACCATACTCTTTGGGATGTAGTGGCATAAAAGGAGCGCCAAAACAAGCAGAAAAGCTTGGTAACGGTTCATTAACTCCTGCTTCGGTTCCTGCAACCTTGGCTGTATACCCACTAATAAAATGATAAGAAGCTTGTTCTTTGGTTAACTTAGAGATAGGAGGTAATACCCCAAAAGCATCTGCAGTAAGAAAAAAGATATTGGTTACCGTTTTACCTCTACTAGGCACTTTGATATTTTCTATATGATCAATTGGGTAACTTACTCTTGTATTTTGAGTAATACTAGAGTCTGTATAATCTACAACTCCGTTATCATCTATAATTATATTTTCTAATAATGCTCCTTTTTTAATAGCACTATAAATTTCAGGTTCTTTTTCTGAAGAAAGATCTATTACTTTAGCATAGCATCCTCCTTCAAAATTAAATACTGTATCTTCTTCTGTCCAAGCATGCTCATCATCTCCTATTAGTTTTCTCTTAGGATCTGTAGACAAGGTAGTTTTACCAGTTCCTGATAATCCAAAAAACAGAGCCGTTTTGCCATCTTCTCCTTCATTAGCAGAGCAATGCATAGGCAAACAATTACGTTCTACAGGAAGAATGAAGTTTAAAGCAGAAAAAATCCCTTTCTTGATTTCACCTGTATATCCAGTTCCTCCTATTAAAGCTATTTTTTTAGAAAAATTAAGGATTGCAAAATTATGCTGTCGCGTACCATCTACTTTTGGATCTGCCATAAAGCCAGGTGCATTAACGATCAACCAATCGGGATCAAAAGACTCCAATTCTTTTTTTTCTGGTCTTAAAAACATGTTATATGCAAACATATTAGACCATGGATATTCATTAAGTACCCGAATATTTAATTTATATTCTGGGTCGGCGCATGCATAGCTATCACGCACAAATACTTCTTTTCCTGAAAGGTAATTCGTTACTTTATCATACAATGCATCAAATGCATCTTGATCAAAAGGAATATTAATATCTCCCCACCACACCTTATCTTGTGTGATACGATCTTTAACAATAAAACGATCCATTGGAGATCTACCAGTAAATTCGCCTGTATTAATTGTTAATGCCCCTGATTTTGTAATTTTCCCTTGACCTTTTCGCACTACTTCTTCTTGGAGATTTTCAGAAGGTAATTGGTAGCGCATTGTAGCATTTTCAATACCGTAATTCTTTAACGAAAACGTTTTCGTAGTTGGATACAGTCGTTCCATATAAAATATGTTGTGTTTGTTATGTAGGTACAAAATTATAAATAATAATTACACTAACCGACAAAAAAATCACTTAATCTTTACCAATGAAATTATGAAGAAAATCCATCCAAATATTAGTAAAAAACCTCCTAGAGGGGTAATAAAACCAATACTTGACAGAGAAATCCCTAAAACCTCATCGATCACCAAAAGGTATATTGACCCAGAAAAAAGGGTTATTCCTCCCATAAAAAAGTAAAAAATACGCTTTCGAGTAACTTCTTGTAAAACAGACATATTCCCCAAAATAATACAAACGATAGCATGGTACATTTGATATCGTACCCCAGTAGCAAAAGAATTAATATTTTCTGAATCTACTAACTTCTCTAATCCATGAGCTCCAAAGGCTCCTAATAATACCGCAAGTAACCCCATCGTGGCACTGGCAATCAAAATTGTTTTGTTTGCTGATATTTTACTCATAATTGACTATGACAAGTATTAAATTTTAAACTTTAGACAAAAAAAATTCAAAAATATAATTAATACGCAGTTATAGAGAACCTAATCTTTATGGTATTTATTACATTCGTATCAAAGTTATCAAAATATCAGAAGGTATGCGAAAGATTTTAGTTATTGGTGCAGGTAAATCTACTGCAGTTCTCATTAAATATTTTCAGGATAAATCTAGTTCAGAAAATTTATTTATCACTATTGGTGATATTTCTATTGAAAATGCAAAAAAACTAGCTAGTGATCATCCTAATACAGAAGCAATACTTCTGGATGTTTTTGATCAGAACTCACGAGAAAAAGCTATTCAAAATGCAGATATTGTCGTATCAATGCTTCCTGCACGGTTTCATATCGAAGTAGCTAAAGATTGCTTGCAATTTGGCAAATGTATGGTAACCGCTTCTTATGTTAGCCCAGAAATGCAGGAACTTGATACTAAGGTTCGAGAAAAAGGACTTATTTTCATGAATGAGATTGGTCTAGACCCTGGCATTGATCATATGAGTGCTATGCAGGTCATTGACAGGATTAGAAATCAAGGTGGTAAAACAATCTTGTTTGAGTCTTTTACAGGTGGTTTGGTCGCTCCTGAAAGTGATACTAACTTGTGGAATTATAAATTTACTTGGAATCCTAGAAATGTTGTTGTTGCAGGACAAGGTAGTGCTGCAGAGTTCCTACAGGAAGGAACATACAAATACATTCCTTATCATAAATTATTTAGGAGAACAGAATTTCTTGAAGTTGAAGATTATGGCCGTTTTGAAGCCTACGCAAATCGAAATTCTTTAAAATATCAAAGCATCTATGGATTAGATAACATCTTAACTCTATATAGAGGGACTATAAGAAGAGTAGGGTTTTCTAGAGCTTGGAATACCTTTGTACAACTAGGCATGACTGCAGATGATTATACGCTTGCAAATTCAGAAAACATGAGTTATCGTGATTTTACAAATTGTTTTCTTGCCTATTCTCCTTCAGATTCGGTAGAACTGAAACTTCGTCATTATCTTAAGATTGATCAAGATGATATTATGTGGGACAAGCTTCTGGAACTCGATCTTTTTAATCCCAACAAAAAAGTAGGTATTCCTAATGCTACACCTGCCCAGATTCTTCAAAAGATCTTGATGGATAAATGGGCTTTGGATGAAGGAGACAAAGATATGATCGTGATGTATCATAAATTTGGTTATGAACTTAATGGAAAACGTAAACAGATTGATGCTACTATGGTAAGTATTGGTGAAGATCAGACATATACGGCAATGGCAAGAACTGTAGGTTTGCCAGTCGCAATGGCTACTTTACGTATTCTGAACAAGCAAATCACTACTCTAGGAGTACAGATTCCTATTCAGACAGAGGTATATACTCCTATCCTTAAAGAGCTTGAAGAATATGGTATTATATTCAAAGAGAAAGAATGTGATTACCTTGGCTATAATCCCGATGGTGTAAAAGGATAAGCTGAATTAAAGAATCAGTACTTTTTAATTCAATCTAGAACCTATTGAATGGCTAATTGATTTAATAATTTTTATATTTCAATTACAAACCATTAATTGTATTTTTAGTTAATAATTGTAATTTCACACCTTATGAAAGGTCAAAACCATACTTTAAAAATTGATGGTATCGATAAAGAGATTTTGCGTAATCTTATGGAAGATGCCCGAAGACCAATTCTTGAAATCGCCAGAAAAGTAGGAATATCAGGAGCTGCAATTCATCAAAGACTTCGTAAGCTTGAAGCTTCAGGGCTTATTGCTGGATCAAAGTTTATTATCGATCCCAAAGTACTAGGGTATAAAACAATGGCTTTTGTAGGTGTGCATCTAGACAAAGCCGTAAGTAACCCAAAAGCCGTAAAACAATTACGAGACATCCCAGAGGTAATCGAATGTCATTACACTACAGGAAATTGGTCTATTTTTATTAAAATACTATGTAGAGACAATGAACATTTAATGGTTGTATTGAATAAAAATATTCAAGCTATTGAAGGCGTATCTCGTACAGAGACTTTTATATCATTAGACCAGCAAATTGATCGTCAGATTAAGATATAGTATATACAATAGAAATATGATCCGCCAGACTTTGTATCAAACTTGATTCAAGATTCCATACAGATCATATTGCTATCATAAAAACAATCTAATCCCTTCTACCCATAAAGATAGAGATAAAGTATAGTAGGGTTGCCAAAGAACCTAAAGCAGCAACTACATAGGTACGAGCAGCCCATTTTAATGCATCTTTGGCGCCTGCATGCTCCTGAGTCGTAAGCATATTATTATTTTCTAACCATGCCAATGCTCTGTTACTAGCATCATACTCTACGGGCAACGTAATAAATGCAAATAGGGTTGTTACTGCAAACAATATAATCCCTAGTAAGAAAAGAGTATTCCCAAACACCATCCCGGATGCCGAAAGAACAAGCCCTCCCATAATCACAAAATTAGAGAGTTTACTTGCAACTCCTACTGCAGGCACAATCTTTGATCTCATTGTTAACCAACTATATGACGTAGCATGTTGTACAGCATGCCCACATTCATGAGCAGCAACTGCCGCAGCTGCGGCATTACGCTGGCTATACACTCCTTCACTTAAATTTACTGTTTTTTTTAATGGATTATAATGATCTGTAAGCATTCCGGCCGTAGAAACCACTTGCACATCACGAATTCCGTTATCTTGTAACATTTTTGTGGCAATTTCTGCACCGCTCATGCCGTTTTGTAAGCTGATATTAGAATACTTCTTGAATTTACTTTTGAGTTTATTGCTTACATAGGTACTCACTAGGAATATGACCCCCGCAATAATATAATATCCCATCATAACTATTCACTTTTTTTATTGTATTAAATTTTGACACATAAAATACAAAAACCTCGCCATAATAACGAGGTTTTTATATTAAATAAACTTGAGTTAGCCAATAAATCAAGTTTAATTTAAATATGTGTTTACATCTTTTAAAGGAAGATTAAAAGCCTCTGATATTGCAGGATACACGACATCTCCATTAATTATATTTAATCCTTTTTTAAGTGGTATATTTTCGTTACAAGCTTTTTTCCAACCTTTATTTGCCAATTGTACTGCATATGGCAAAGTGACATTAGTTAATGCCAAAGTTGAGGTATATGGCACAGCTCCTGGCATATTTGCCACAGAATAATGCACAACATCATCAATAATATATACTGGGTCTTGATGAGTTGTTGGTTTTGTTGTTTCAAAACAACCTCCCTGATCTACAGCTACATCTACTATTACAGTCCCCAGCTTCATATCTTTAAGCATATCGCGAGTAATTAATTTTGGTGCTTTGGCACCTGGTATTAATACTCCTCCGATAATTAAATCAGCATCTTTTATATGCTTACGAATATTATATTCATTAGAAAATTCTGTCTTTACATTTGCTGCCATTACATCATCTAGGTAACGTAGTCTCTTCATACTAATATCAAGAATCGTTACATCTGCTCCCATTCCTGCAGCCATTTTTGCAGCCTGTGTTCCTACAACACCTCCACCAAGTACTAATACTTTTGCTGGCAGTACACCAGGAACACCACCCAGAAGAACTCCTCTTCCTTTTAATGGCTTTTCTAAAAATTTAGCTCCTTGCTGAATAGACATACGCCCTGCGACTTCACTCATCGGAGTTAATAATGGCAGACTGCGATCTGAATCTTCGACTGTTTCATACGAAACACAAACCGAACCACTTGCGATCATTGCATTCGTTAATTCTTCTCCCGAAGCAAAATGAAAATATGTAAATACCAATTGATCTTTTTTGATCAACTTATATTCTGGTTCAATAGGTTCTTTGACTTTAATTATCATTTCGGCAGTGCTATATACCTCCTCGATGGTGGGTAAAATTTTAGCTCCTGCATTGATATATTCTTCGTCTTCAAAACCACTTTGAAGACCAGCATTCTGCTGTATGAAAACAGTATGACCATGTCTAACAAGCTCCATAGTCCCAGAAGGCGTTACGCCTACTCTATTCTCGTTATTTTTGATTTCTTTGGGAACACCAATTACCATATCTTTAATTTTTGTGCCGAAAATATATGTTTTTCGCAAAATACACAATTAAAAAACTCCAAAAAACACAATCTTAACAATTTTGAAGAATCATTGATTTTTTCTAAAAAAATTAAATTTTCAATAGTTTATTTCATTTTCATTGAAATTTTTATAGCAAAAATCAAAAATCACTTACAGATCAATATTTTCTGTTTTTGTACTGTTACTCATTTTTTTGAATAAGAAATAAATTAACATCAAATAACAGTGAGATCATCACACAAAGTAAAGTTGAAAATCACACTTTAACCTTTAAAGCATTTCAATGAATCAACACACTAACGATTGCCCCTCTACCCAACTACATTTACAATTTTACCAGGTACTACGATTACTTTTTTAGGTTTTCGGCCAGCAAGTTGTTGTTGTGTTTTTTCATGTGCCATGACTGCTTCTTCAATTTCATCTTTGCTTAGATCTAATGATAACTCTATCGTAAAACGCATTTTACCGTTAAACGAAACAGGGTATTCTTTGGTACTCTCTACCAGATGTTTCTCTTCAAATACAGGAAATCCAGCTGTCGAGATAGATTCATTATGTCCTAGCTTTTGCCATAATTCTTCTGCAATATGTGGCGCATAGGGAGAAATTAACACAATCAATGGTTCTAAAATTGCTTTCGAAGTACATTTTTGAGCTGTCAATTCATTTACTGCAATCATAAAGGTGCTCACAGAGGTATTAAACGAGAAGTTCCCGATATCTTCTTCTACCTTTTTGATGGTTTTATGTAATGTTTTTAAATTTTCTTTGGTAGGTTCGGTATCGGTTACACCAAACATTTCTCCATTATGATACAACTTCCATAATTTTTTAAGGAAAGAATGTACTCCCGTAATCCCAGCAGTATTCCAGGGTTTTGCCTGTTCTAATGGCCCCAGGAACATCTCATATAAGCGCAAGCTATCTGCTCCATACTGCTCACAAATACCATCTGGGTTTACTACATTGTACTTGGACTTGGACATTTTTTCGACTTCGCGACCAACAATGTATCTATCCCCTCCTAAATCCTCCCCTAAGGGAAGGACTTTTCCGTTTTCTCCAATGAATATAGCATCTTTGAATTCTGGTCTCCATTCTCTAAACCTATCCACATCAAGTTCATCTGTAGCTCCTTTCAATAAAGAGACATCAACATGTAATGGCATAGCTAATCCTTTCTTCTCTGAAACTATTTCAATATCCAAAGATACTCCATCCCTAGAAGAGCGTATCTTATTTTCTATTTCCAAAATTATTTCTCTTAAAGGCTTATCAAAAAATTCATTATCGTTGATATGATCAACTTCCAGAACAATTATCTTTTCAACACTTATATTTTCTGATGAAATAATGGTATCATCAATGTTTTTATAATCTATTCTAATTTCAAACTCTAGTTTTTGAGAATATACAAAAGCACTAGTTCCCAAAATCATCCCTTGGTTGATCAATTTTTTAAATGGTTCATCAACAAAAACATACTCCCTGTCTTTTAAGAATTTGGTCCAGAAACGAGAATATAACAAGTGACCTGTGGCATGTTCACTACCGCCAATGTATAAATCTACATTTTGCCAATACTGCATCGCTTCCGCGGAAGCGAATTCATGATCATTACCAGCATCCATATATCGAAACGGATACCATGAGCTTCCTGCCCAACCTGGCATCGTATTTAATTCTAAAGGAAACACACTCGTGTGATTTATAAGATCATTAGATACCACTTTATTTTCTTCGGCGTCCCATGCCCAAACATCGGCACGACCTAATGGCGGCTCACCTGTTTCTGTAGGTAAATACTTTTCTACCTCAGGGAGTGTTAACGGCAAATGTGCTACATCGATCATTTGTGGCATCCCATCTACATAATACACCGGAAACGGCTCTCCCCAATATCGTTGACGACTAAATACGGCATCACGCAATCTATAATTGGTTTTTCCTTGCCCCTGACCTAATTTTTCTAATTCATAAATAGCAGTTTTGGTTGCTTTCTTATAGTTTAATCCATTTAGGAAATCAGAATTGGCTATGATGGTCTTTTCTTTATCGACAAACGCTTCTTCAGAGATATCTACACCTTCAAAAATATTAGTGATAGGAATATCGAAATGCTTTGCAAAATCATAATCTCTCTGATCTCCACAAGGTACTGCCATTACAGCACCAGTACCATATCCTGCCAACACATAATCTCCGATCCAGATGGGTACAGGTTCTTTGGTAAACGGGTGCTCTGCATACGCTCCTGTAAACACACCACTAATCGTTTTTACATCTGCCATACGCTCACGTTCGCTACGTTTGGCGGTTGCTTCGATATAGGTTTCTATAGCTGCTTTCTGCTCAGGAGTTGTTATCTTGGCTACTAATTCATGTTCTGGAGCTAATGTCATAAATGTAGCACCAAAAATAGTATCAGGACGTGTGGTAAATACTTCTATAGTGTATTGCTTCTCATCCCCTCCTAAATCCTCCCCAGAGGGAAGGACTTTTAGTTTTTCTTCAATTTTGGCTACTACTTTGTCTATATTACCTAATACTTCATCATTAGTAAAACGTAAAAAAATATATCCCTTTTTTTCTTCCAATAATAATTGTCTCTCCTGATCTTCTTTCTCTTGAAGATTATGAATCTTACCATCAACTTCAATTACCAATTTCTTTGAAAGGCAAACAAAGTCTACAATATAATTATCAATAGGATGCTGTTGTCTAAATTTATGACCAAGTTTTTTTGTTTTTAATTTCTCCCATAAAAGAGCTTCAGCTTTGGTAGGATTAGCTCGCATTGCTTTGGCTCGCTCCAAAAGTTCTCCGGAAATTTTAGGATTACCCGTCAAATACCCTGCATTTTGCTCTCTTCCCTTAGGGAAGGGTTGGGGATGGGATGGGATGACATTAAAGGTTACACTAGCCCCTACAGATTTTCCGATCCAGTTGCGTTGTGATTCTTTAAGAGAATCTGTCCAATCTATGGTTTCTAATCCTTGCAATAATCGTTCTGCATAGGCCGAGATTCGCATACTCCACTGCGTCATCTTTTTACGAATCACAGGATATCCTCCTCGCTCAGAAACTCCGTTTACAATTTCATCATTTGCCAGTACTGTTCCTAATTGTGGACACCAGTTTACTTCGGTTTCTGCCAAATAGGTTAATCTGTATTTTAATAATATGGTTTGTTTTTCTTTTGAAGAAAAATTGTTCCATTCTGTAGCCGTAAATGCTGTTATATCTTCATCACAAACTGCATTTACTGTTGTATTTCCTTCTGAAGCAAAAACAGTTTCCAAATCGTTAATCGCTCTGGCCTTATCAGCATCTTTATCATACCACGAATTAAAAAGTTCGATGAAGATCCATTGTGTCCATTTATAAAAATCAGGATCACTGGTTTTTACTTCGCGATTCCAATCAAAAGAGAAACCAATTTTATCTAATTGCTCACGATAACGAGCTATATTTTCTTTAGTAGTTATTGCAGGATGCTGCCCTGTCTGGATCGCATACTGCTCTGCTGGTAATCCAAAAGAATCATATCCCTGCGGGTGTAATACATTAAATCCTTTATGACGTTTATATCTTGCATAGATATCACTGGCAATATACCCCAGCGGATGCCCAACATGTAATCCTGCACCCGATGGATATGGAAACATATCCAACACATAGTATTTAGGCTTATCACTGTTATTGTCTGCTTTAAAAGTACCTTCTTCTGCCCAATATTTTTGCCATTTGGCTTCAATAGTATTAAAATCGTAGCTCATCATTCTGAAATTAAGATCGCAAATTTACTAAAACCCTGAAGGTTTCGAAAACCTTCAGGGTTTATTTACGTGCTTTTAACTCCATTACTTGCAAACAACTATATATAAATGTATTTGCCGGTGTTGAAATATCTAATTTCGCTCCTTGTTTTACGATAAAGCCATTAAAATTATCTAATTCTGAAGGTCTGCCTTCCATAATATCACGCTGCATAGAAGCCGTAGCGTCATAGGGTTGTTTACCGATAAAGGCCATACTACGAGATACGATATCATCTGGCAGCGAAACTCCTTTGGCAATACCTATTTTATAAATCTCGGTAGCCGTTTGTTCCAAGATACGATGGGTTTCCCAGCTTTTATACATTTCCCCAATTGTAGCCCGGGTAAGCGCTCCTAAACCACTAACCGTAGTAATAAACATAAATTTGCTCCAGATATCTACTTCAATATCTTTAGAAATTGTATTGTTAAACCCTGCTTTGTCAAATACTTCTTTTACTTTTTGCAAACGCTTGGTTTTGCTTTTATCAAGCTCTCCAAAAACAACTTCGGGCTGATGACCAAAATGAGAGATGATCCCAGGGGCTTCTATTTTACTATATATTTTGCACAATCCGCCCAAAACATGTTTTGAGTCTAGTACCGAACATACTTTTTCTGCATTATCGGCTCCATTTTGCAATGGGATAATAATAGTATCTTCTTTTAAAACCGGTTGAATTAATTTTGCTGCTTCTGCCACCTGCCAGGATTTTGTGCATATCAGTACTATATCGGCTTTTTCAACAGTATCGATAGTATCGGTTGCACAGAAGGGCTGAGTTACAAAATCCCCATTAATACTTTTAACTTGCAATCCTTGTTTTTGAATTGCTTCGAGATGTTTACCTCTGGCTATCAGGGTTACTTTTTGACCAGAATTACTGATTTTTCCTCCAAAATACCCTCCTACACCTCCAACTCCTATAATAATTGTATGCATATTGTATGTCTATTTTACAGATAAGATTATTTTTAAGTGCACGTTATTTATACGCAGATCAAATGTAATCAAACTGTATGATAAAGACAGATTTTGATCTGCAACAGAATTAGTTTGCTAATTTATTCTAAAATGAGGTATGTTTTAGAATAAAAAGTCTCCTTAACTTTATTATTTTTACGCACAAATCAATTTATTTATGAGCTCATCTTTTGAAAAATACCAAAAACGACGCCTAATCTCTTCTTATTTTTCTGTAGTTATTAGTATTTCTTTGGTGCTATTTTTATTGGGCTTATTAGGTTTATTAGTGTTAAACACTAAAAAAGTAGCGGATCATTTTAAAGAAAAAATTGCACTTACGATTTATCTAAAAGATAGTGCCAAAGATGTTGAAATCAAACAGCTCGAAAAAACGCTGGCGCTGGCAGAATATACCAAATCTACTACCTTTGTTTCTAAGGATCAGGCCGCCGAAGAACACAGTAAGGATATTGGTGAGAATTTCATGGATTTTCTTGGGTACAATCCTCTTCAAAACTCTATTGATGTTTATTTGAAAGCAGATTTTGTAGATCAGGCAAAAATTGAGGAAATAAATGCTTCTATCATCAAAAAAGATTTTGTAGATGAAGTGATTTACGACAAGCCTTTAATATCATTATTAAACGATAATATAAAACGCATTAGTTTTTGGGTACTTCTCATTAGTGGTATTTTTACTTTTATTGCTGTATTGCTTATTAATAGTTCTATTCGTTTATCTGTGTATTCAAAAAGGTTTATCATTAAGACGATGCAAATGGTAGGAGCTACAAAGAAATTTATTCGCAAACCTTTTGTATGGAAAAGTGTACGACTTGGTATGATAGGAGCTATTGTGGCCCTTGTTGGTGTAGGAGTAGTATTGTATTATCTTAACAAAACATTCCCAGAGTTGGCATTGCTTGATGATGAGATTTTGCTTGTTATTTTGTTTGCAGGTATTTTTGGAATTGGTATACTCATTACCTGGATCAGTACATTCTTTGCTACACAACGGTTTCTGAATTTAAGAACTGATGAGTTATATTATTAAACCTACCTTATGAGACCTACCGAATGGAATATTGATCCTGAAATCATAAAACTATTTGGTATATTTCCTCTTAAATACTACGGTCTTCTTTTTGTTTTGGGAATTATATTGGCATATAGAATTACCAAACATATTTATTCTTTGGAAAATGTTGCTTCAGAAAAACTAGAGAAACTATTTACTTTTCTTATGATAGGGATATTCGCTGGTATGCGATTAGGCCACTGTCTTTTTTATGATTTTGAGTATTATTCTGATCATATTCTTGAAATTTTTCTGCCTTTTACAATTACAAACGAGAGATGGCATTTTACAGGGTATACTGGATTGGCAAGTCATGGTGGTAGCCTTGGAGCAATTATTGCCATTATTCTATATTGTCGAAAATATAAAACTCCCGTATTATGGGTACTGGATCGTATAGCGGTTGCCACTCCTATTTTGGGTGCATGTATACGATTTGGGAATTTTATGAATTCTGAAATCTATGGAAAACCTACTGATGGTAATTATGGAGTTATTTTTATGCGGGATGATATGATCCCAAGACATCCAACACAATTATATGAAGCTTTTTCATACTTAGTGATTTTTGGTTTATTATGGTATCTCTACATAAAGACTAATGTAGCACAGAAACAAGGATTCTTATTAGGAACATTATTAGCTGTATTATTTATGGTAAGATTGATTATTGAGTTTTTCAAAGAAAATCAAGTCGCTTTTGAAGAGGATATGATTTTAAATATGGGACAACTATTAAGTATTCCATTTATACTTGCAGGAATATTTTTGCTAGTGTTTAGTAAAAAAGTATTAAAAATATAGTAGTATAGAATGGATAAAATTGGTAAAATATGGTTTTCGATCGTTTTTATAATATTTGTACTATTTATAGGGCACCTCTAAAAACTCATTTTTATTACAAATTGCTGCAAAAATCAATCTTTTCGTTGTCAGCCAAAATCTTTCCTCATCATAGCTATGGCTATGTTTGTGGAATATTTTGCCTTCCGCCTCAACCTTGATTTTTTCGCTGCTTTTCATAACAAAATGAGTTTTTAGAGGTGCCCTATAGTTGTAGTGATACAAACATTTCGCCCTGTACGTAATGTGCAGCCAGATGAT
>CAKMZM010000033.1:0-15485 GCA_929200365.1 uncultured Flavobacteriaceae bacterium
TTGATACCGAAATCTTTTAGTTCCCTGTTTTGATTTGTGGGAGAGATTCATGTTTAAATAAGTTTTACGTTAAATTTTATGCTTGTCCGTTAAGTTCCCCAAAGGCTTTTTATCACTGTCTGAATCCTTTGTTATTATTAACGTTGCTTAATTGGCATATCTTTTTGCTGCTTGAAGAAAAATCAAACTATACTAAGGGTTAATAATCAAATAGGGGAAACATAGGGATAAGCATATTAAATTTTATAGATATAAATTTACGTAGGATTAGATAGGAAGGGTGAGCTCTATGTTTTCAAATGTGCGCTCTATTCTCTCATTAATAGAGATTTAACACGTAATTATAATTTCTCTAACACAAAAATGAAGTGGTGATATTGTCAGGGCAAACATATTAAACTTTGATAAGATTTAACGCTTTAATAAGGTGCTTGTTGTTCCATCCAGTCTTTAGTCTTCTACTTTTTTCTGTTTTTTTCATTTTTAAGTATGCCAGACTGTCTAAAAACCTAAAATAAACCTCTAAGGATTGAATATTTGAAATTTTTAAAAAAAGGTGTGCCCGAATATGTTCATGATTTACATAGATTTTTAGACAGTCTGGCGTTGGTAAAAATTGCAGTGAAAATCCCACAGCCCGACGAAGGGAGGTGCGAGGAATTGTAACGAAAAGCCCGACCCGATAGGGAAACGCCCTTAGATGACAAAGTAGGATTAATTAATTTTGTTATACTTTCCTAATTATATATTTAATAGCTACGATCAAGATTTTCATTAATTAATGTATTCCATATTTTTTCTATCGATCTTTCGATATTAATATTAAATTCTTCACTTGTGTTTGTCATTAGGTAATACCCTCTATTTTTTATAGGATCAAACATACATGCTGTAATTATACCTGGATCTCCCCCAGTGTGTTCTATTGTTTTATTATCATTAATATCCCAAAAAATCCCCCCCATTGCTTCTTTAATTTCATCATGTTTTGATTGAAGGCGAAACATTTCTTTATAGGATTCTGCTGATAATAATTTTCCTTTTCCTTTATAGCCTCTCATCATTTCTATTAAGTATTTATTAAAATCCGAAGTACTGGTTATTAATCCACCATCTGCTTTAGTCACTAAAGAATATCTGGGAACTTCAAGATCTTTTGTGTAATAGAGTATAGCATGATTCTGCATATTTACATCATTAAAGCTCCATCCTGTGGCATCCATATGTAATGGGTCAAAAATGTATTTATGAGTATAGTTTTCATAAGAGATACCAGTAGCATTTTCTACAACAAAAGCTGCAAGAGCTGCTGCAATATTACTGTATTCATATTTTTCTCCTGGAGCATTTCCTGTAAAATTGTCCTGAGAATACCATGAGCCTGATACAGACAATACATTTTCAAAAAAAACAGATTCATCTATTTTTATATTTGTTTTGACTAACTCTATAATAGGGCGATAATCTTCAGGATAAATGGATACATCTATTTGAGAAGGATTTTCGAATATATAACTTTTGTAATATACTTCTCCATCTGTAATTCCAGAGGTATGAGTTGCCAGATGTCGAACGGTAATTGGTTTTTTGGGATGAATCGGGTGTATTACATCAAATGGTAAATATGTATTGATGTTGGTATCTAAATCCAATTTACCTTGTTCTACTGCTTTCATTACTGCCAGTGCAATAAAAGTCTTGGATATTGATGCAATACCTTGAATTGTTTGATTTGTATATTTTTTATTTTTATTAATGTCTGCATATCCAAAAGAATTCTGATAGAGTACTTTTCTATTATCAACTATTGCTACAGAAAGGCCTGCTAATTCTGATTCGTCATATAGTTTTTGCAATTCTATATGAGTATGAAGAATATCATCATCGATTTCATTACATGAGAATATTACAAAAAGAAGGAGTAAAAAGGTTATTTTTTTCATTTGTTTATTTTTTTAAGGTTTTAGAATGATAATTAAAATGTTTAAAGCATTAGGCAATAGATATCATGTCGGATTTATTTAAAAATCTGATTATTAGTTAATTATATTTTTTAAGAGATAAGTGTTACAGGAAAACTATATAAGAAAGTGTTCTTTAGTTAATAGTTTTGATCTGCATCTTGAAGCCTCATGTTTTTTCTTAAATCCATTAATGATTTCCATTGAAAATTAATGGGAAACCATTCTTCATGTATTGTTGGTGTAGAATTAAGAGGTTTAGAATAAGTACTGTTTTTAACGTAAACTTTGTCATTTTCTGAAAATACATATATAACATCTAAGTTGTTTTTACGGTTTGTTTTTAATTCATTCATGATTTGGTATGTTTTTTTTATAGCGATTTCGTCCAAGGTTAAATACTCCCATTTTTACACCAAAACCAGCTGAAAAACCATTGATTCTGGTGATTTCGTCAGATGGTAATTCTACTTTACTCGAGAATCTATATTTTATTCCCATTTCTAGTTGAACGTATCTTGAAATGTTATATAAAATATTCACTCCTGGTTCTACGACAAATATAGGATCCCATTGGTCTTCTTCATATTGTTCTGTTTCTTCATCGTTCCAATTCGTATTAACGTATCCCATTGCGCCACCACCTACTAATACAGGGAAAGAAAGATTGATTTTGGCTTTGCTAAATAATATAGGTTCTAAATGGATGCCTGAATAAACTGCTCCCAAGTCTGCAATATCTGGAGAGAAAATTCCTGGAATATTTTGATTAGAAAATACTCCTTTTGTTACAAAACCAATTTCAAATTTGCGATTAGCAACATAAGCGATCTTAAGCCCTGTAATATATGTTTCTTTGCCTTCAATTTCTCCATACCCCCCATGTATACCCAAATAGACACCATGTACAATATTTTTCCGATCATTGAACTCTATATATTCTTTAGATTTTTGAGCTATACTAGAATAAATACAGCTGGTTAAAGCAAAAAGTAATATTTTTTTTTTGTGTTTCATGATACTTAATTTGTTACTTTCATTGACAAGTTAAATTTATAATAGTTGCATGTATTTTACTTTTATACTGTTAAATTTATCATAATCAATGATCATTTGGGAAGTAATAAAGATGAATTCATTCTTTTAGTATGATCACTCCTTTTCTACCGGTAATTTGAAATCTTCCTTTTGGATTGTTGTTGCCGTAAGTAGCACTAATTTCTCTGATTTTTCTTCTTTTGTCGATTACATCTGTTTTTATATTTGTAAATGATTTAGGGATTCTTAATAACCCCTGTTCAAGAGAAGCGTTAAAATCAATTGACATGCCAGAAATATTTATACTTAACTCTGATGATTCCTGATCAATAGTAACATTTGCATTGTTTTTTCGAATGTTAGAAATCCAAACATCTGCTACTTCCATAATAAGATTAATATTTTTATATACGACATCTATATTCATATTACTAAACATGAGTTCTCCGTCAATACTTCCTAGTTTTTGAATGGTAACCTGGTCTTTACTTGAGTGTATTTCTAAAGATTCTACATTTTCAATTTTTACAATTGTACCGCTACTATTTATTTTAAGATCATTAGATGACTCTATATCGATTTCTCCATTTTTGAATCGTATGTTTCCATAAGTAATAGATTTGGTTTTTAGTTTTCCAAATTTCATTTCTATACTTGCGCTATTAAGGTCTTTATTTACCCACATGTCTCCATGCTGTACATTGGCTTTTAATTTTCCGTTCCATTCGCTTATAATGATATCTCCAAATTTATTTATAATATTAACTTCGGCATTAAAAGGTAAATAGACAGTATAATCTATTTGAATATTACCTTTATCAAAATCAAAAGGATTTGCTTTGTCAAAAAACTTTGAAAACATGCTGGTACTCTTTTCTTCAATTACAGAAGAAATACGTATAAAGTTTTCGGTGTTTTTAATTGCAGGATTAATACGCTTTAATAGTTCTTTTGCATCATCTTTTTTCTTTTTAACAACCTGTATGTTAATATCAATTTTTATTATTTTTTTCTCCCATCCCTGGATAGTTACATTTCCGTATTTATTTTCTAAATGTAATTCTCCTGCATTGGTTAACGGAAACGTTTTTTCAATTTTCTTTGACACTTTTTCCTGTGCCCATATGTCATTTGTTAGAAATAGCAATATGGGTATCAGTAAAAGATATTTATAAGATATAGCCTTCATTTTCATTCGATTTTTTAGAATCATTGATCTGTTTCAACAGGTTTTCGATCAATTCGATTCTTTTTTTATAATTATTGACAATAGCTTCTAAAATGTATTCATTGTTTAAGTTTTTTGTCATTTCTGTTTTAAGAGCATTGTATTCGTCATCTAATTCATCCATAAAAGACAAGAATTTCTTTTTGTCTTCGGGTTGTAATTTTGAATTATTTTTTACAAGTTGAACCTGAAAGGATACCAGACCTTTATAATAGGTATCAATATCTCGTAATTCTTGATGTACAACATTATTTTGAGTACTATTATTAAACTCTGATGTAACTAAATTTACCATTGAGAAAGCTCCTAGAAGGATTAAAATACTCGCAGCTATTTTTATTAGAGGAGACCTCCATAGGCGAATTGTTTTTGAGGTATCTAAGTTAGATTCAATTTCATTCCAGATTTTTGATTTATCTGCTTTATGCTCATCAAATAGATGCTTGTTCTCTGTTATATATTTTTCAAAATCATCCATTGTACTATAATGTATTTACAATTTCAATTAATTTTTTCTTTGCTCTGTGGTATTGCGATTTCGAAGTCGAAATAGTAATACTTAATATCTCTGCAATTTCTATATGATCATACCCTTCGATTAAATAAAGACTTAAAATCTGTCTATATCCATCTGGAAGAATTTTGATCCCTTTTTTTATTTTGTTAATATCTTTAGGCTTAACAGGTTCAATTATTTCTTCACTAATGTGATATTCGCGCTGATCAAGAGGTGTAACAGGTATTTTTTTTAATTTTAAATGATTTAAACTTTTATTAATTACTATTCTCTTTAACCAAGAACCAAAAGTACTTTCGTATCTAAAAGATTTTAAATTTTTGAAAGCCTCTACAAAACTATCTTGTACAACATCTTCTGCATCTTCTTTTATGCTTAGCATTCGCATACTTACATTATACATTGCATCTACATAGAGCTCATATAATCGGTATTGCGAATTCCTATCACCAGACTTGCTTTTTTCTACAAGATCTTTATGCGTATAAAGAATATTGGTTTCCAATTAGTTTTACTTGATTGTAAATTTCTTTAAATGTACTTTTCTTTTAGTTATTATCATTGACAATTTAAAAACCAGAAGGTTGCACGTAATAAGAAATTAATATAAATATTTTTGATAAGGAATAGGGGAGTATTTAAAAAAAGCCTGTGAGGTTAATATCTCACAGGCTTTTTTAAGTATTGTTTTACTTACATTATTTTTCAATAATAGCATTAAGTGTTTCACTTGGGCGCATTGCAGTAGAAACTTTATCTGCATTTGGCCAATAATATCCTCCCATATCAACAATACTACCCTGTGCGTCATTTAATTCGTTGATAATTTTGGTTTCATTATCGGCAAGTTGTTTGGCAACTACTGCAAACTCATTTTGTAATTCTTTGTCCTGAGTTTGTTCTGCAAGTTCTTGTGCCCAGTATAGTGCCAGATAAAAATGACTTCCTCGGTTATCCAGTTCATTTACCTTACGAGAAGGAGATTTCTTATTATCGAGAAATTTGATAGTAGCTTGATCAAGTGCTTCTGCAATAACCAAAGCTTTGGTATTGTTATTGGTTTCTCCCAGATGTTCTAGAGATACTGCAAGAGCAAGGAATTCTCCTAAAGAATCCCATCTTAAGTGACCTTCTTTATTAAATTGTTGTACATGTTTTGGAGCAGAACCTCCAGCACCAGTTTCGAATAAACCGCCACCATTCATTAAAGGCACAATAGATAACATCTTTGCACTTGTACCTAATTCTAGAATAGGAAAGAGATCTGTATTATAATCACGTAAAACATTTCCTGTTACAGAAATTGTGTCTTTACCCTCTTTAATTCTTTCTAAAGAAAAACGAGTTGCTTCAACAGGAGACATGATTCTAATATCTAATCTGGTAGTATCGTGTTCTGGTAAATATGTGTTTACTTTTTTGATCAACTCGGCATCATGGGCTCTGTTTTTATTTAACCAGAAGATTGCAGGAGTAGCTGTTGCTTTTGCTCTGTTTAGAGCAAGCTTTACCCAGTCTTTTATTGGGGCATCTTTGGTTTGACACATTCTCCAGATATCACCTTGTTCTACGGAGTGTTCTATTAGTATATTTTCAGAAGTATCGATAATACGAACAGTACCATTACCTTGAATTTCGAACGTTTTATCATGAGAGCCATATTCTTCGGCTTTTTTGGCCATAAGTCCAACATTAGGAACGGTCCCCATCGTAGTGGGGTCAAAGGCTCCATGTTTTTTGCAAAAATCTATAGTTTCCTGGTATATACCAGCATAACTACTATCTGGTATAACTGCTTTGGTGTCTTGCGTGTTTCCTTGTGCGTCCCACATCTGACCAGAATTACGTATCATTGCGGGCATAGAGGCATCGATAATCACATCACTAGGTACGTGTAGGTTAGTAATTCCCTGATCAGAATTTACCATTGCCAGTTTTGGGCCTTTTTCATAACAAGCATCAATATCTGCTTCTATTTCAGTTTTTTTGGTATCGGGTAACTTTTTAAGTTTATTGATGAGGTCTCCAAAACCATTGTTTACTTCAACACCAATTTCTTCAAGAGTAGGAGCATGTTTTTCGAATACATCTTTAAAAAATATTTCTACTGCATGACCAAATATAATGGGGTCAGAAACTTTCATCATTGTTGCCTTCATATGTAAAGAAAACAATACATCTTTTTCTTTGGCATCGGCTATCTGTTCTTTAAGGAAAGTAATGAGTGCCTTTTTACTCATTATAGAGGCATCTATAACTTCTCCTTCGAGTAACGCTATTTTTTCTTTTAGAGTTGTTGTGTTTCCATTTTGATCTACAAATTCAATTTTTACATCTCTGGCTTTATCAATAGTAATTGATTTTTCGTTTGAACAAAAATCTCCACCAGACATTGTGGCTACATGAGTTTTAGAATTAGCACTCCAGACCCCCATAGAATGTGGGTTTTTTCTAGCATATTGTTTTACTGGTTTTGGTGCTCTTCGATCAGAGTTTCCTTCTCTTAATACTGGATTTACGGCACTACCTTTTATTTTGTCGTATCGATTTTTGATTTCCCTTTCTTCGTCATTTTTTGGTTCTTCAGGATAGTTTGGAATATTAAACTCTTGAAGTTGTAATTCAGCAATAGCAGCTTTTAATTGCGGTACAGAAGCACTTATGTTTGGTAATTTAATAATGTTTGCTTCTGGTGTCTGAGCAAGCAAACCTAATTCTGCCAGAGCATCAGCTTGTTTTTGTTTGTCAGTTAATTTTTCGGGAAAATTAGATAAAATTCGTGCAGCAAGAGATATATCTTTTGTTTCAATATTGATATTTGCTGTTTTCGTAAATTTTTGAACAATAGGTAAAAAAGAATAGGTAGCTAAAGCTGGTGCTTCATCTGTTTTGGTGTACACTATTTTTGAGTTATCAACTCCCATATTTTTGATTTTTTATTTAGAGTTCTAGAGGTTTTTAATACCTATAAAGTAGTTAGCCTCTTAATTTTTGTTATACTACTCATGTAAAAGCATATTTATGTATTTAAACATGTACTAAGGAAATAATTAGCAGTTTAATTTTTCTTAGACAACTAACATTGGTATACTTTTATCATATTAATTCTATCAGGATTTACAATATTTGCAGTCATGATTTCCGAGCGCGAAGATACAAATCTAGTCGCCTAAATGCAACCTGTGTGTTATTAGTTTTGGCTTAAAGAGTTTTGAATTGCAGTTTATTGAATATTAAAGTAAAACAAGGTGTAAGATGTTAAAATTTTAATCTACATGACAGAGAAAAAATAAATGACAGGTACATAGGGATAATTTTTTACCAATTTTAAAAGTTTGAACGAGTGTTTATCCTTAAAAAATAAAAGCCATATCAAGAATACAAGTATTTTGATATGGCTTCATTGAAAATAATTTTAATGTTAGCTGTTTTACCTGCTATTAAATAAAAACTTTCGTTATTTATAACATAATGCTTATTTTCAATTTTGAGTAGATTTAAATTTATCAAATTAAGGATTTGTATAATTTGTTTCTACTCTTAGGACTAATACGTGTGTTTGCATTTCTATGATTACTTGTGTAATCTTTCCAATTCTTCATACGGATAGTCAAATGCCATTTATAATTAAAAAAGTGTCAAAACTTAATTTTTTCTTTTGAATTTCATTTTGAAATGATTCTAAAGTAAAACCTTTAAAGTGATTTCAAGGATGTATTCAAAAAAATAACTTTCGTTTTATATTTATTTTAATTCTAAACTGGTCTTAATATATGTTCAAAGAACGTTAGTTTGGATATATAGTAAAGAATTCTTGTGTCATCTTATGCTATATGTAATATTATTATAAATATAAGGAAAATAGATTTCTTGTTTAGTAAATTTTACAGCATTAATTATCAACTGATTATGAACTTTAGTTATTAACTTTTGTTTATAAAAAAAGACCGCCAATAGGCAGTCTTTTTTATCTATAAAAGAAATGATTAGTTTCTTTTTTCTTTAATACGTGCTTTTTTACCAGTAAGTTCTCTAAAGTAGAATATACGAGCTCTACGAACTTTACCTCTTTTGTTTACTTCAATTTTTTGAAGTGCTGGTAAATTTATTGGAAAAATACGTTCTACACCAATAGTTCCTGACATTTTTCTGATTGTAAATGTTTCAGTAGCCCCAGAACCTCTTCTTTGAATCACAACTCCTCTAAAGAACTGTGTACGTGTTTTATTTCCTTCTTTAATTTCATAATAAACAGTGATGGTATCACCAGCAGAGAATTGCGGCATTTCTTTTTTTGCAACAAATTCATCTTGAACGAATTTTACTAAATCTTCCATTTTTGATATAGTTTCTTGGTTTTATTAAAGCAACATTCACGATTCTCGCCAGAGGTTGATCTAATCAGGGTGCAAAAATAAGCATTATTTAGAGATTTGCAAGTGTTTATTTGCTTAAAAACAGGAAAATATGTTTTTAGAAAAAACTATTGTTTCGCATGTTGAAAGATGCAAGACCGCTTAAATTTATTCATCTAATAAATCTGGTCTACGATCTTTTGTTCTCTGATAAGCCTGTTCTTCTCGCCATGTTTCTATCTTAGGGAAATTACCTGAAGTCAAAACTTCGGGTACTTTCCAGCCTTTATATTCTGCGGGTCTTGTATAAATTGGTGGTGCTAATAGATTATCCTGGAAAGAATCAGTTAAAGCAGAAGTTTCGTTACCGAGTACTCCTGGAATGAGTCTAATGATTGTATCACATAAAATCAATGCACCGAGTTCTCCACCAGATAGAACATAATCTCCGACAGATATTTCTTTGGTAATGAAATGATCTCTTACACGTTGATCAACTCCTTTGTAATGACCACAAAGGATAATTAGATTTCCTTTTAACGACAATTGGTTTGCAACTCCTTGATTTAAAGTTTCACCATCTGGAGTCATATATATGATTTCGTCATAATCCCTTTCTGATTTTAATTTGGAAATACACTTATCGATAGGCTCTATCATCATAACCATACCAGCACCACCACCAAATTGGTAATCATCAACTTGTTTATAATTTGTATCGGTATAATCCCTAAGGTTATGAAACTGCACTTTGACCAACCCTTTTTCTATTGATCGTTTCATTATAGAGGCTTCAAAAGGGCTTTTTAGAATATCTGGTACTACAGTGATAATATCTATGTGCATCTATCTTTATCTAATTGATTTATGAGTGCAAAGATGCAAAAGAATATAATCAAAATCTAGAAATTAAAACTACTTAGCGCCAGTTTTTCGTTGTTTATTAATTTCATCCTGAAGCTTACGCATTACTTTTTGTTCTCGTTCTAAAGCTCTACGCCTGTGATCTTCAAATTCTGCTTCGGTTTCGGCCAGTGTTTTTTTGGCTTGTAGTGTTACCGCATTACTATTTTTGAACTTATATACAAAAAAACCTAATGAAGTTAAAAGAATACCAATAATAACAAGTATAATAGTATTATAACTAGATTTAGTTACTGCTACCCCGAAAAAACTCATACTATCTTTTTCGTTAGTAACCATAGTGAGATCTTCTTTTGTTTTAGCAAGTGATTCTTCTAGATTAGCTATTGTTGTTTTTTGTTCATTAATTTTATTACTAGATGTATTAAGTTTTGATTCTAATGTTTTAAGTGTGTCTACTGTATTGCTTTTAAGTTTATTTAACCAAACTAGTTTTACTACCTTGTATTCTTGAAATTTACCCGATTTTTTTATCACCATATCAAATTGTTCTTCAATCTTTTCTTGCCTTAACGCATCTGCAACACTTGTTTTTTCTTCTTGGGCATATGTAGTTTCAGAAAAGGATAGAAGTAGTATTAAAACTAGTAGATACTGTGGTAATTTCATGTTGTTATTCTCGATTTTTTAATGGCTAGATATAATATTCCTATAGTTGAGAAGGTTATTAGAGAGTAAAATAACTAATTGACTTTTGTAGTATAGGGAATATTATATGTTGTTTCCTTTTTTTGGTTATTAATTCTTTTTGTAACGGTAATAAATGTACGATATTGTGGGTAATTATAAAGTTTTTTTTATGAGAATTCCTAGATAAATAGGTTGTATTGTAAGTAATTGATAATCAGTTTTTTATTTGTTTTTAAAATAAGCTTTAGAAATGTTATTTTTCATTTTTAAAGCAAAGAGACAAAAAAAGTCGTTATTTATACCATAACGACTTTTAAAATTTTGCAAAAACGCCTACTAATAATACGTAAAACGTCTTACTTTGGCGATATATTTAGATAATCTTATTACTTGATGACTATACCCATACTCATTATCATACCATACATATAAAACAGTATTATTTCCTTTTGCATCTACAATAGTAGCATTGCTATCATATATGGATGGTGCAGAAGAACCAATAATATCACTAGATACTAATTCGTTGTCTAATGAATATTTTATTTGCTCTACTAGATCTCCTTCTAATGCATATTTTTTAAGGACTGTATTCATACTTTCTTTAGAAGCTTTCTTTTCTAAATTAAGATTAAGAATTGCTAATGATCCATTAGGTACAGGAACTCGTATTGCATTAGATGTTAATTTACCTTCAAAACTTGGCAATGCTTTAGAAACAGCTTTTCCTGCTCCAGTTTCTGTAATTACCATATTTAGTGCAGCAGCACGACCTCTTCTATATTTTTTATGCATATTATCTACCAGATTTTGATCATTGGTATATGCATGTATTGTTTCAAGGTGACCATTAACTACACCAAAACTTTCGTCTACAGCTTGTAGTATAGGAGTAATTGCATTGGTAGTGCAAGAAGCTGCAGAAAAAATGTTTACTTTGTCAGGATCATGTTCTTTATGATTAACCCCATGTACAATATTAGGAATTCCTTTTCCAGGAGCAGTAAGTAATACTTTATCTACTCCTTTACCAGCGAGGTGTCTACTTAAAGCTTCCTTATCTCTAAAAGCACCTGTGTTATCTATCACTAAAGCATCTTGAATACCGTAAGCTGTGTAATCTATATCTTCGGGGTTATTGGCACTGATTATGTTTACTGTAGTACCATTTATAATAAGGGCGCTGTTTGATAAATCTGTTTCTACAGTACCCGCAAAATCTCCATGCACAGAATCACTACGAAGTAATGAAGCTCTTTTCTCTAATACATCTTGAGTGATAGCTCCTCTGGTTACTATAGCTCTAAGTCTTAATTGACTTCCTTTACCTGTAATAGTCATTAACTCTCTGGCGACCAAACGACCGATTCGTCCAAACCCATAGAGGACTACATTTTTTGGAGAAATTGGTTTAAATGTCTTTGCATCTTTTAACTTATTTTGTACAAAACTATTGATAGAACTATATTTATCACTTGCTAAATGATACTCATACGTAAGTTTACCTATATCTAATTTTGATGGAGGTAAATTCATTAGTTTAATAGCTTGTGCAATTTCTACAGAATCAAAAATTGAAATTGGTTTTTGTACAAACTCGCCTGCATACTCATGTAGATTGATAATTTCACTTACATTTTTATCAATTAATTGATTGCGAAAAAGAACCAACTCGATAGAGTTGTCGTACCAAAGATCACTTACAGTTTTTATAAATGCTACTGTAGCGCGACGTCTATCTGCCTGAAAGGCTAATTCTTTTTCGTAAACTTCGTTAGAGCTCATAATATGGTGTGTTTTAAAGTCTTGAAATTTCGTGCAAAAGTATATATTTCAAACGTTTTCGTGAAACCTTTTATCAAAAAAATCCCATTACTTTGTAAAAAATAATGGGATGTGTTATTATATCTATGTTTTTTGATGCTTATTGAAACACAAATTCTCTTTTCTGACCACTTCGGTCTACTAAGCTAATAGTAATGTCGTCGTCTTTATATTTGCGATCGATTATTTCTTTCACTTCAATAACATTTTTTATTTTTTTACCATCGATCTCACTAATAATTAACCCTTCTAGATTGTATCTTTTCATTCTAGAGCTTAATGCTTTGCTAATTACTACCCCGTGATCAAGTTTGAAGTTGGCTAGATATCCTTTAGGTGGATTCATAACTTCTACACCAACATCTTCTATATTGTATTTTTGGATTTCATATTTTGATAACGTAACAGATAAAAGTATTTCTTTTTTCTTTCGTATGACTTTAACATTAATTACATCTTTAGGTCTTTTACTGTTTACATATCCAGCTAAATCTGCGAATTTTTTTATAGGTAATCCATCTATTTCTTTTATAACATCTCCTTCGAGAAGACCAGCTTTTTCAGCACCGCTATTATCTTCTACAGAAGAAACAAATACTCCTTGAGAAACAGAAATATCATATTCTTCCATAGCTTTTGAGTTTATGGTTCCTCCTTTTATACCTAATATCCCGCGTTGTACACCTCCAAACTCTATAATGTCATCTATAATTTTTTTAGCATTATTTGATGGTACAGCAAAAGCATATCCAACATAACTCCCTGTTTGAGATGTTATTGCTGTATTTATACCAATTAACTCTCCTCTTACATTTACTAATGCACCACCACTATTTCCTGGGTTAATTGCTGCATCAGTTTGTATAAAAGATTGAATTTTATCATCTAATTCGTTTAAATCTCTCGATTTTGCACTTATAATGCCTGCGGTCACGGTAGAAGTAAGATTAAAAGGGTTACCTACGGCAAGTACCCATTCTCCGGTTTTGGCCGAATTTGAATCACCAAAAGGGATATATGATAATTTTTCTTCAGCATTAATTTTAAGGAGTGCTATATCAGATTGTGGAGCAGTACCAATTATTTCAGCTTTATACGATTTATTATTATTTAATGTAATTTCTATATCAGAGGCACCATCAATTACATGATTATTGGTTACAATATACCCATCTTCTGTAATAATAACCCCAGATCCTGCACCTTGAATTCTTCTTTCCTGTGCCCCACCATTTCTGAAAAATTCCATTAAATTTCTGGGTGTACGTGAAATTCCGTATTGTTTAACATGAACAACTGCATTTACCGTTTTTTCTGCTGCAGTAGTAAAATCAATACCAGAAACAGATGCGTTGGTATTAGTAAGAGTATAATCTATAGGAGCTAGATTTGGTTTAATCACACTTTTATTAGTAACAATGGTTTCAGGTTCTAAAAACATTTTGTATGTGCCTAAAGTAAACGTGCCAGCAAGAATAGCGACAACCAATAAACTCAAAAATCTTTTCATTTTCTTCTCTTTTTTTGTTTGATTTAAGTAATATAATCTTAATAGACTGATGTTAATTCTTAAAATTACAATTATAGTAATTTTTTTAAGAAATTTAACTCCCAATTAGCAAAGGTTTTTTGATAACATTCTTTGTACCTTTGTTTTTTATATTTGAAAGAATAATGACTCTTACTTTTTATAAATATCAAGGTACTGGTAATGATTTTGTAATCATTGATAATAGAAGTTCTATACTCTCCAAAAATGATACCAAATTGTTTGCCAGACTTTGTGACAGAAAATTTGGTATTGGAGCCGATGGTTTAATGCTGTTAGAGCTTCCTAAGGATAAAGAGGATGACTTTACAATGGTTTATTTTAATGCAGATGGAAACGAAAGTTCAATGTGTGGTAATGGAGGGAGATGTCTGGTTGCTTTTGCAGCTTTTCTTGGGGTAATAAAAGATAAGGCTACCTTTACTGCAATTGATGGTAAGCATAAGGCTGAAATAAAAGATGGCTTGGTGTATTTGCAAATGAAGAATGTGTCTGAGATAGAGAAGTATGATACACATTTATTTTTGGATACAGGTTCTCCTCATCATGTTGCAATGGTTAAAGGTTTAGCGAATTATGATGTAAAAAATAAGGGTAGGTCAATACGAAAAGGCGCCCCTTATTTTGAAGCTGGCAGTAATGTGAATTTTGTAGAAAAGAAAAACGAGAACGAATTTGCTGTACGTACTTATGAAAGGGGAGTAGAAAATGAAACATTATCGTGTGGTACAGGGGTTACTGCAGTGGCTCTTTCTATGCATGCGACCAAATTAACAAATGATCAGGAAATTGATATTCATACCCAAGGAGGAAGACTAAAAGTTACTTTTCAAAAAAATGGAAATGGATATAAGAATATCTTTTTGATAGGACCTGCAGAACAGGTTTTTAAAGGGGAGATTACATGGTAACATTAAAAGGGAAAAATATTTATTTGCGGGCTCTTGAACCCGAAGATCTTGATTTTGTTTATATTGTAGAAAATGATGAACAGATTTGGGAAATGAGCTCTACCCAGACTCCATACTCTCGATTTTTGATTAAAGAGTATTTAGAAAATACACATAAAGATATTTATGAAGTAAAACAGTTACGGCTGGTTATTTGTTCTAATGATCATGCTACACTGGGTTTGATAGATTTGTTTGATTTCAATCCTATGCATAATAGAGCGGGAGTTAGTGTTTTGATAGCAGAAAAAGAAAATAGAGGCAAGGGGTATGGAGCAGAAGCTTTAGAGCTTATTGTAAATTATGGTTTTACTCACTTGCATTTGCATCAATTGTATGCAAATATTTCTGAAGATAATGAGGTTAGTATTAAATTATTTGAAAATAGAGGGTTTAATAAAGTTGGAGTAAAGAAAGAGTGGAATCGAGTAAAAGATATTTATAAAGACGAATTTTTATATCAATTAGTATATGTACATTAAAAAAATACTATTAGTTATTGCATTATT
>CAKMZM010000033.1:15585-25088 GCA_929200365.1 uncultured Flavobacteriaceae bacterium
AAGCAAATGATTTTTCTTTAGAAACCGCTTTAGCGATGTATGTTCCTAATAAGTATGAGTTCTTTTGGAATACTTCTGCAGAACAGTTTAGACAAAGAATGTTGAAAGAGTATAAGCGATTTTGGAACGAATCCCGAGTATCAAAAGCAAAGCAAATTGGGTTAACCCAAAATCAGGTGATTACTATTGCTTCTATTGTGCAAAAAGAAACGGCAAAAGTAGATGAGCGCCCAAGAGTAGCAGGAGTTTATATGAATAGGTATAATAATAATTGGAAATTAGGTGCAGACCCGACCGTAATTTATGCAATTAAAAAACATCGCAATGACTGGGATGTAATTATAAAGCGCGTATTATATAAAGATTTAGAGCTGGATAGCCCTTATAATACTTATAAATATGCTTCGTTACCTCCAGGACCAATAGCGATGCCTGATATTTCGTCAATAGATGCGGTTCTTAACTATGAAAAGCATGAATATTACTTTTTTGTAGCCAATGTAGAAAACTTTGGATATCATAAATTTGCCAAAACGATCAGCCAGCATAATCGTAATAAAAAACAATATGTTAATTGGATTAATAAACAGGGGGTAAAACGATGATTATCGACCTACTTTTTTGTAGGAAAAAAACAACAATTTCTTCTTTTTGAATAAAAAATAACACGAATTTATTAACAAAAGTGCATCCTTTTTTGTGAATTACTTACAAATAGGAGGATTCATTTTTTATCGACTAAAGCACTAGGTTTGACGTTTAAGTGTCGTTTTTAGGTTTTTTTTCGTGCTTTTTAATCGTTTTTAACAGTGTTTTTTGTTGTAAAGCACTGTTTTTCAGTGATGTGGTTATTTTTTATTTTATTTTTTTAATTTAAAAAAAAGATGTATATTTGCACGGCAAAAATTTAAGTAGTGGGGGACATTATTTATGATGGCTACTTAGAAATTTTTTATATGATAAAGAAGATAGTAGGATTATCTGCATTACTTACAATTGGGGGAATACTTTTGCTAAGTTTTAGAACAAAAGAGAGCATAGATTTTAGTTCTTATAGTACAGAAGGTTTAGATCTGTATTACATTGCACCAAATTTTAATGAAATAGAAGATGACAATACATTTGTCTCTCCAGAACTTGGGAAATCTTATGTGGGATTTAAAGAAGCTGTTGCTTTTAAAGAGTCTAGAGGAGATTATGGTGTAGTTAATCAATTTGGTTACTTAGGAAAGTATCAATTTGGCAAAGGAACACTTGCCTTGATAGGAATTAAAAATATAAAAAGAAATAAATTTCTTAATAATCCTGCACTTCAGGAAAAGGCATTTTATGCAAATCTATCCAGAAATAAATGGGTTTTACGCAGGGATATAAAATGGTATGTTGGTAAAAGAATAAATGGAGTAGAGGTAACAGAATCTGGGATTCTGGCTGCAGCGCACTTGTCTGGTCCTGGCGCTGTGAAAAAATATTTACGCAGTGGAGGAGTAGAAGGGTTTGCAGATGCTTTTGGTACTACAATTCGTTATTATATGAAACGGTTTGGAGGATATGATACTTCGTTTGTGGTTTCAGATAAAAAAGCAAAAGCAATTAGCGTTCTTTAATCTCTTTGTATAATATATATCGTTGGTTTTTTATGAAGATCTATTTCCTCTTCTTTTTTCCATTCTTCAACTGTTTTAGTAGTTATAAATTCGGTAGTTAGTGTAATATCACAAGCAATACATAAACGAGTACTAGTGTTTAATATAGTTTTGAGGTCAGAAAACATTTTATCATTTCGATATGGAGTCTCAATAAAGATTTGGGATTGGTTTTTTTCTAAAGAAATTTTTTCTAGATGTTTGATAGTTGCTTTTCTTTCGTTCTTGTCAATTGGGAGGTAACCATTAAAGGTAAAATTTTGACCATTCATCCCGCTACTCATCATGGCTAGTAATATTGATGATGGTCCAACAAGAGGAGTTACAGGTATGCCTTTTTCATGAGCTATTTTTACAACTTCGGCTCCAGGGTCTGCAATTCCTGGGCATCCAGCATCAGATAATAAGCCAATGGACTCACCATTAAGACATGGTACGAGGTAGTTTGGTATTTCAGAAATGTCAGTATATTTATTAACAGTATGTATAACAAGAGAACGTTGAGATTTGCTGGGGCTTATCTTTTTTATGAATCGCCTTGCGGGTTTTTCGTTTTCTACAATGTAATGATTTACCTGCTCTAATACCTTTTTGATAGATATCGGCAGTACTTCTAAAGGGACATCATCTCCTAATCGTGTTGGGATTAGGTATAGCTTTCCTTTAGGGCTTAGGGTTTTAAACTCCATAAATTATTTTGTAACTAGTGGTTTATTGATTGGTATTATAATTTGGATAAATATGTTCATGCATTATCAAGTAAATTAACCTTTAGAGATTAAGAATATTTAGGTTCCTAGGGCATGTACTAAAATAGTATTATTTTTTTTGATATCTAGTGTAATACTATTATTTGCAATGGTAGTATTTGTCTAGAAGAGTGATTGGTAGTATTATTTGATTATAGCTAAGCGGGTTTGTTAAGTTTTAGAGCAATGTTGTCACATGCTTTATTGATCATCTGAAATACATCATCAAAACCTTGTTTTCCTCCATAATATGGATCAGGAACGTCAAAATTACTATCAGGATGTAGCTCATTTAGGATATGTTTCACCTTGTTTTTTTCATAATCATTGTTGGCTAAATCAATTATGTTTTGATAATTAGAGCTATCCATGACATATATGTAATCATAAGTTGTAAAGTCGCTAACTTTAAATTGAGTTGCTCTTTGATTTGTGATATCAATTCCATATTGTTTTGCAATGTCTATAGAACGTTTATCTGGTTTGCTTCCAATATGATAGCTGCTAGTACCACAAGATTTTATACTATAATAACGGGGATCGAGTTTAGATTGCAAGATACCTTCTGCTAAAGGAGATCTACATATATTGCCTAGGCAAACCATTAAAATTTTAACTTTCATGTGGTTTATTTTACTATTTTAGGGTAGTATACATCTATGTAAATATAGTATTCACATATTTGTTTTAGTTTGCGTATAAAAATGCAAAACTACAATGTAAGCTTTTTTCCTAAATCGTCTACGTATTTTCTAAACTGTTTATCTGTAGATGATAGGTTATCTACTGTTTTACACGCATGGAGAACAGTGGCATGATCTCTTTTTCCTATTTGTGTACCAATACTTGCTAAAGAGGCTTTAGTTAGTTTTTTGGCAAAGAACATCGCTAATTGTCTGGCTTGTACAATATGACGTTTTCGAGTTTTGGATTGTAGTGTCTCGACATCCATTTGGAAATAGTCACTTACTACTTTTTGAATATAATCGATAGACACTTCCCGCTTTGTGTTTTTTACATAGTTATCTACTATGGCTTTGGCAAGATCTATTGTGATATCTTTTTTGTTGAAAGAAGAATGAGCAATTAATGATATAATGGCGCCTTCTAGCTCTCGAATATTAGTTTTGATATTGTTTGCCAGAAACTCAATTATCTCTTCGGGCATTTCTACGCCATCGCGATATAATTTATTTTTGATGATCGAAATCCGGGTTTCAAAATCAGGTTGGTGTAATTCAGCAGATAACCCCCATTTAAAACGAGATAATAACCGTTGCTCTATATCCTGCATATCTACAGGAGCTTTATCACTTGTTAATATTACTTGTTTTCCGTTTTGGTGTAAGTGGTTAAATATATGAAAAAATACATCTTGAGTTCCAGCTTTGCCAGATAGTAATTGAATATCATCAACAATTAGGATATCAATAATCTGATAAAAATGAATAAAATCATTTCTGTTATTCTTTTTCACAGATTCAATATACTGTTGAGTAAATTTTTCTGCAGAAATATATAAAACTGTTTTTTCAGGATAATTGTCTTTTATGTTTACCCCAATTGCATGAGCTAGGTGTGTTTTTCCTAAACCAACTCCTCCAAAAATAAGTAAAGGGTTAAAAGAGGTGCCCCCAGGTTTATTGGCAACAGCCATACCAGCAGAACGGGCTAATCGGTTAGAATCTCCTTCTAAAAAATTTTCAAAATTATAACTTGGATTTAATTGAGATTCTATTTTTACATTTCGTATTCCAGGAATAACGAATGGATTTTTTAACTCTGGGTTTTTACTTTTGATGGGAACGTCGACTTCTTGCGAGTTAACAGGAGTTCGATTAGAACTTGGAATTTTTTCAGTAAATGGCTTTTTATTGCCATAGGTGTTTTCCATTTTTATTACGTAAACCAACTTTGCGCTTTCTCCTAATTCTCTTGTTAAAGATACTTTTAGCAAATTTACATAATGTTCTTCTAACCACTCGTAAAAAAATTTACTAGGAACCTGAATGCTAAGAGCTTTATCTGTAAGCTTTACAGCTTTGATTGGTTCAAACCAAGTTTTGAAAGCTTGAGGTGTGATATTGTCTTCTATAAAAGACAAACAACTATCCCAAACAGATTGCGCGGTTACATTCATTCTTACGGTCAGATTTACTTTTTTTGTTGTTTAAGATACTAAAAAGAAATTGCTGAAAAACTCCTTACTGTTTTTGCATGACAAATATGTGAACAAAAAATGTAAAAAAAAAATGATTCGGGGGTTGAATATTAATTTTTTTTTTCGCATAATTTGATGATCTACTTTTAATTTAACTAAATCCTTTTTCATTTTAAAAAATATGATAATTACTTCAGAAACTTTACTAAAAGTTCGATATTCTGAAACAGATCAGATGGGTGTAGTACATCATGGTAACTACGCACAATATTTAGAGTTGGCACGAATCGATTGGTTATCCCAATTAGGGATTTCATATAAATCAATGGAAGAAAATGGTGTTATGCTTCCTGTTTTTGAATTAAATCTCAAATTTAAGAAATCAGCTTTCTTTGATGATGAATTAACTGTTAAAACATCTCTAAGGAAAATTCCTACGGTAAAGATAATTTTCGACTTTGAGATTTTTAATAAAAACAATGAATTACTTACAACAGCATCTGTAACTTTGGTCTTTGTTGATAGTAAAACAAGAAAACCTATTCCATGTCCCTCTTACTTGCTTGAAAAAATAAAAAACAATTAAGTCTATATTTTTCTAACCTCTATACCATACAACGTAGAAAAAATATCTTTTATTTTGCTAGCAAACTTTTTTCGTACAGAAATATGAATCTTACAATTCAATTCAAGATTTTGTTTAGTGATGTCTATAGTATGCTCTTTAATGATCCTCATCACTTTATTCATGTCTTTGTACTCGAAAATAATAACAAAATCAATAGTGCTTGTTTTTTCGACTATTTCTGAAGCTTCAAGTGCTAACTGAGCGGCAGTTTTATAAGCATTAATTAACCCTCCAACTCCTAATTTTACACCTCCAAAATAACGCACCACAACAATTAATATATTGGTAACCTCAAAAGATTGAATCTGACGATAAATTGGTTGACCAGCAGAATTTGAAGGTTCGCCATCATCATTAATACGGTATTTAGAGTTTTCTGTTCCTATTCTCCAAGCATAACACCAATGTCGGGCAGCGTGATGTCTCTTTTTAAGATCAGCAATAGCAAGTTTGGCTTCCTCTTCTGTAGTAATAGGAAATGTATATCCAAAAAACTTACTGTTTCGATCTTTAAAAAGAGCTTCTTTCCCAGAGATATTAATTGTTTTATATGTGTCTTTTATTTCCAATGATATACGTTATATAGAAAAAGTTACCAGAATGATGCTAATAATTGCCAGAATAATACCTATCCAGTTTTTAAAAATTAGTTTTTCTCTAAAAAACAGAATTCCTGCGAGAGTCGATACTAAAAGTATAGATACATTATTAATGGTAAATACCGTAGAACTATCCATGCTATCATGGCGTAATGCCTGAATCAGAAAATAGATCGAAAAATAATTAGGAACCCCTAATACAATTCCTGCAATGATGTTTTTAAATGCAATTTTAAATGTTCCTGTTATTGTTTTAGATATTACGGTAATGATTCCGACAATTGCGGCAAATCCAAAAATCGTTGCAGAAAAAACCGGAATATCATTTTTAGCTACATAATGTGTCTCTAAAAACTTAATACTAGTATCAATAATCCCACTCCCTACAAAAACTAATATCGGGAAAATTAAATTTTTCTTGGTTAAAGGTATTCCATTTGTAGGTTTTGCAGAAGTAAGATATACGGCAATAAGCGCAATTATAATTCCTGTGATTTTTATTATACCTGTGCTTTCGTGATATACTACTATTCCAAATATAATAGGGATTACCAAACTCATTTTGGTGGCTACAGCTGCAACCGAGAGCCCATTTCTTTGTGTGGTAATAGCCATAAGATTGAATACTGATATAAATACAATTCCTAATACAATGGCTCCATAAAACCAGTTTTCTTTTGATATAGAAATTACGTTTATTGGTTCTGAGTATGCAATAACCCCAGAAATAGATGCTACTACATAATTTACAACAATTGCCTGTAGCGTATCTATGTTATATTTAGAAAATAACTTAAAGATTATAAAAATCAGAGTAGACGCTAAAACGCTTAAGGCTAAATAGATCAAAATAAATCAGATTTTATGGTAAATAAATTTGTCACGTCTTCTGTTGAAGGGTTGTTGTTCCATGTATGAATTCCTAATGTTGCAGCCGCATCGGTATTCTCTTTGGTGTCATCAATAAAAAGTGTTTCATTTGGATTGAGTTGATGCTGTTCCAGAACGAATTCAAAAATACGAGTGTCGGGTTTTCGTATATTGATTTCATGAGATAAGTAAAAAGCATCAAAACATGATTTGAACACAGAGAAAAAACTAACGTGTTCTTTGATCCAGTTTATATGCAACTCATTAGTGTTACTAAGTAAGATTAATGTATAACGTTGTTCTGAAGCTAATTTTTGAATAAATTCTAAACGATATTTAGGAAAATCTTTTAAAATAGCATTCCAAGCATAGATAAGTTGGTTTTCTGTAGCTTTGGGGATAAACTTCTGCAAACTTTCTATAAGTTCTTGTGTCGTTATCTTTTCTGTTTCATACAAAATATTGAGTTCCCGAATTTCTATAGTAAGTTTTTCGTTTCTAAGTTTGTATAATTCTCTTTCTGTTGCAAATTTATCTAAATTGATAAAGACATTTCCAAAATCAAAAATTATGTTTTTAATCATTTTGATATATCTTTAGGATGTCTGTCATGATTTTTTGCTCAGAAATCAAATTCCCTTTATGTACGGGAGCTTTTATTCCAGTTTCAAAAGTAGTGCTTCCTTCAAAAACCTTGGCTTCATCCCAAAGATTTTTATCGATAAAGGATTGTATGGTATAGGAACCTCCTTCTACAATCACTGATTGAATATTGTGTTTATAAAGGATATTACATATTTCTATTGATAGATTGTCTTGCGAATCTATAATTTCATAAATAAGATGAGTGTTGTTTTCTCTTTTAAATTGTTCTGAAGTTATTATTATTGTTTTTACTGATTGATCTAATACGGCAGAATCTTCAGGGATTTGACCTGATCGATCAATAACAATTCTAACAGGGGTTTGACCAGCCCAGTCTCTAACAGTAAGTTTGGGATTGTCTTTAATAACAGTTTGGTTACCAATCATGATGGCTTGTTCTTCTGCCCGCCACTTGTGTACAATTTGTCTTGAATACGCATTTGTGATCCAGACAGGTTCTCTTTTGTTGGTTAACGCTGGTGCAATAAATCCATCTGTGGTTTCTGCCCATTTTAGAATGATGTATGGTCGTTTTTTGTTGTGAAAAGTAAAAAATCGTTTATTTAATTCGAAGCATTCATTTTCTAGAACCCCAACAATAACATCACAATCTGCATTCATCAGTTTTTGAATCCCAGTACCCGATACTTTTGCAAAAGTGTCTATGGTGCCAATCACTACCTTTTTGATTCCTTTTTCGATAATAAGATCACTACAAGGAGGTGTTTTTCCATGATGGCTGCAAGGCTCAAGACTAACATAGATAGTAGCATCCTTAAGCAGAGACGGGTTTTTTACAGAAGCAATGGCGTTTACCTCGGCATGAGGTTTACCCGATTGATAATGCCATCCTTCACCAATGATACTGTCGTTATGCACAATTACACTGCCAACCAAAGGGTTTGAGTAGGTTGTTCCTAATCCGTTTTTGGCAAGCTGTATGCAGCGTTTTATGTATTTTTCGTGTGTTTTCACTTTTGCAAATAGTAAAAATAAGTAAAACTATGTGTTTTATATGGTATAGTAGACGTGTAGTATTGATTAATTATCTTTTTAGCTCAAATACATACTTGATAACACCTTTTTTTTGATCTTTCTTAGGGTTCCATTTGATACGAACTATTTGAGTTTCCTTAGAAGGAAAGGCTTTGTAATTAAAACCATGTATAGCTATAAAAACAACGCATTTAGAAAAATAACCTTTCTCTACATTCTCATCAACCGAAGATATTTTGAGTATGATCTCATTGGTGCCATTTTTTATAAGCTTTTGAGCTTTATTGTTGCTTGTTTGGCTTGCTGATTTTTTAAATTCATGTAATTTTTTACGATTCAAATAGATTTTTCCTTCTACACCTTCAGTTGTTTTGGCTTCGAGTTGATAATATTTAAATGGTTCTGTTTTTAATGGGGTGATTTCAATAATTTCAGATGTGTTCTGAGTTTGACTAAAGGAATTTATAACTGGAAAAAACATCAGAATCAAAATAAAGCTTTTAATCTGCGGGGTCATTTTTTATTGTTTTATTTATTAATTATAAACCGAGACAAGTTCTGGTTTAAAATAATGTAATTGTTTAAAAAGAACTGTGTCAGGGATTCTTGAATGTATTACAAATATAGTTGATGGATATAGATTTGATGTCACTTTTTTTAGTAAAAAATGACCAAATCTTGCTACAAGAAATTATTGCTTTAATTTAATTAGCCATCCCCTGAAAATTCGACACTATTATCTGTTAAGCACTAATTTCATTGGTATTTCAGGATGATTTAAACAAGGAAAACTGTTTAAAAAGTTGTATTTTGTAGTTGCAAAAACAAACAAAAACTCCTTTAAAAAACAGTTCTCATGGACAAGATACTAACAAAACGCATACAAACCCAATTGAGCAGTTATTTTTCAACGGTTACAACTATGTCAAAGCCAGAAACTCGTTGTTTGAAAGAAATGGTTTTGGGTGTTTTAAAATCCAAATCTGTATTTGTAAACCAAATAGCTGCTAGTTTACGAGAACCATTAAAGCTTAAGGATGTCTGTAAGCGTCTATCATCCCAATATTTAAAAGAAGATTATGCTGCCAAAGTAACTAATGCCCATCTTGAAAATATCAAAGACAGTATTTCAAAAGATAATTTCATACTCATGGATGGTACAGACATTAGTAAAAAGCATGCTAAGTACATGGAAGGTTTAGATTTTGT
>CAKMZM010000034.1:0-3970 GCA_929200365.1 uncultured Flavobacteriaceae bacterium
GGTATATCAAATTGTAGGCAAGCTTGTTTCTTTAAATTGTTTTTAAGTTCCAAAAACTCATTTTTCGTCTTGTTATAAACCCAAGTTTTTCATAAAGTTTGATTGCACCGATATTTGATTCAGCAACATGTAAATAAGGAATTTTATTTTCGTTAAATATTTGATCAGTGGTATGCTTTATTAATTGTTTTGCATAACCTTTTCCAGTATGATCAGGATGAGTTATTACGGCACTTATTTCTGTAAATTCATTCATTTTCATTCTTTCTCCTGTTACAGCTACTAATTTATCATTTTTATATATTCCAAAATATTTTCCTAAATCCGTTGTTTTATTCATGAAATAACCAGACTGAACCCAATTTATTAAATCAAATAAATCAGCCTTCATGCTTTTGGATTTTAATTCAATTATTTGTTGCTGTATTTTAATATTAATAGGTCTTTTAAGAAGCATTTGATTACAAATTAGTTCTTTACTCAACGTTAGTATACTACTAAGTAATGGTTTTTCTCCAACAACATAAAAATTTTCAATCATAGTCGAATATTTGTTTACTCCTTTTGTTGAATTGCTAATTTTCACAAAACTGCCAAAAGGCCAATATTCTGGACTGTAAAATTTAATATTATCATATTTTAGAGATTTTTTTTCATGTATTTCATTCAGAGAGTTCCAGACAGGGTTATCTAGCTTATGTTCTTCTTTTTCCTATATTGCTATTTTATTTCCAAATGATCAACACCCTTCTAAATTAGCCTAATCATCTTCGTATAAATGTAGTTTTAACCCCATGCCATAGTTGGTGTTGTTATTTTTGATCAGATTATTATTCTTACTATATTCTTTGTCAAAACGTTGCCAGGTTCTGTTTTTAAAAAATACTCTTCTGGTAAAAGTTTTGTAACTACTAATTTTGTCTGTAAAAGGAAGTAAGGGTCTAAAAGTAGTAGATACTTTAACAATACCTTTTCGAGTCTCAATCTCACTATACTTTTTTGTTTGCTGTAGCTTCCCATTCTTATCTGTATAGCCTAATACTTGTATAGAAACAAAAATACCTTCTTCTGGAATGAATATTTTATATTCTGAAACATTCAGTTCAAAATTAGATTTGTCTTTATTAGTTACCTTAAATATAATATCTTCATACGATAGTCTCTTTTCAGGATATCCATTATTATTACTATAAAATTGCATTTTGAATAAAGTAGAAAATGATTGTTGTTTATTAGAATTTCGATTTGAAGATTCAGTTTTGATGGGTAGATATACTGAAGCAATTTTGGTAGATTTTTCAGAGCTTTTAGGAAAGAAAACCGCAATTTCAGATTCTACAGTAGGAAGCCAGCTTTTAAAATAATCATTATGTACTTCTGAAACCAATTTCTTAGTTTTATATTTTCTCTTCTTTTCTGCTGTAATATATACCTCTTTAAGTTTTTCAACATCCTTAGCTAAATGTATTTTTTTTGGTAAGGCAGCAGTAGAGAGTGCCAATTCTTTATATCCAATAGATGATACGTATAAAGAGTCTATATCAGAATACCATTTTTTTGAGAATTGGAAATTACCATCAGCATCAGCAAATGTACCACTTCCATTCCTGAAAGAAATTGTAGCATATGGTATAGGTGTATTTTCTACCGAATCTAGTACAGTATACATCTGCGAATAGACAATTTGTGCTAAAAAAAGCAGTAGTAGGAAGAACAGCTTTTTCATCGGATAATGGGGATTAAAAAAACTAAAGTTATGAAATATATTTATATTAGAACGATTATTATGCCAAAGAGCTTCAATAGTAATTGAAAATACTTTTAATAATGCTGGTTTTATTTGTTAATCAAGTTTATATGATTGATTATTTAAATAATTACTCCGGTTATTTTGTTTAGCCCACATCTTTCGATAAAGCCATTAGTAAACACATTCATTGCTTCTGGTGATAATAAGTCGTTACGGGTGTCAAGCCAATGCTGTACAGTGGCAGTACCATACATATCTTGAATGCGCTGAAAATTAAGATTGAAATTTATTTTTCCCCAATGTAAGGTGTACGGAATATTGATAGCTTCTAGCCGGCTCCATACTTTTTCATAGAATTTACGAGTTATATCTGCATCTACACCATCTAATTCTATTACACAGGTTTCTGGAAATTTTGTAAAACCTAATAATGCTTTAGTTCCTTTTACATATCGCAATGATATTCCACCAGGAAAAGGATCACCACCTTCAATGATCATCATAATTTCTTCGACGACTCGCACACTGTCTTTGATATCTATTCCTAAAGCTGTACTGGCAACTTTACCTCTAAATTTTATATTGCTATATGTTTCTCCGATAGTTCCTTCCATAGGAGGGATTTCTTTGTAAGCCAAAGGGAATAGTATGTTAACCAATTTTGGGATTAATAAAATAGACAACCCACCTAGGCTATCCATGACCGTTTGTATTAACCCTAATAAATCATCACCATAGGTTAACCCCTTATCATCAGAAACTCTACGGATGTAATTGTCCCTGTATTTACGTTTATAGGAAACTTTTAAGAACACACCTTTGTTATCGCTGTCGGACTCAAAATCATATGAGTTTATAAGTATTTCAAAATGATACAATTCTCGGTCAGGAGAGTGTTGAGGAAAGGGCAGTATAGTGTTAATTGTTGAAAAATCTAATGTTTTCATGGTATTTTTAAGCTCATCATTGTAAACAATCTTGTCTATGCGATGTTCTTCGAGTAGAAATTTGGGTTCTGTTTCTATCATAATGCCATGTATAATTCCAAAACTTCCAAAACTTACCAAAGCAGCGTTAAACATAATATCATCTCTTATTAAATCTGCACCTAGCCAATCAATAAATCGATCTGATACTATGGGATTGGAGCTTCGCTCCAGCCATATATGACGATCACGACCAACAATTAGATGTATTCCAGTTACAAAATCCTGTATTGCTCCTACATTAAAAGCAGCGCCATGGGTACCAGTGGATAGTGCACCTGCTATTGTTTGTCCATTACTGGCTCCTGAGGCTTTTATAGAGCGGTTTGGACGTTTCTCTTTTTCTAATTTTGAGTTGAGCTGTAATACAGAAACACCACATTGAACAAAAAATAAATCATCGGCCAATCCTCCTTTGTTTAAGTATTCGTTATTTACGTTAGATTTACTAACCGAAAAACTAAGACGCAATGATTTAGTATCTAAGATACCATCTTCAGAAACAGCTACTTTAGAAAATGACCAACCACTACCCATAGCACGTAATCGAATGTTATTGTCAATTGCATGCCCTATCAACCATTGTAAGTTTTTGGTAGTAGCAATGTATTTATCTGCTCCTTTGTTCAGCGAATCATCATTGTGTATTTTAAAAGAAGCATTTTGTTTTAGCTTTTGTGTAAAATTTTGATGCTTGTTTTTCCATTTTCTTATGGGTAATGTTTCAATGCCTTTTGGTAACGCCATGATTATATTATTTAATATTATACTACAAAATGTTCTTTTCTTTTTTGATAGTACTATTGGTTAGTTAGTATTAAAATCAATATGATTTAGTAGCTTATATTGCTATAAATCAATTAGAAAAAATATTCAGTTTATAATTCATCGATTGGAGGATCTGGGGGAGCGCATTCCATTCTATGGTTTGGGGTACAACAATGCCTAATGTAATTGTAGATAATAATATACATCCAAGATTGGTAGTGTTAGTTGCCGAACTTAAGTACTTAGATTCGCACTTGGCATCGATATCTTTAGGGGAAACCAGTCCCCAAGCAAAACTCCAGATGGTTTTAGTGTTTTTAACCACTGAATCATTATCGTGAATACTTACAACTCGTGTTGACATGCAACTGGTACAACAAAGAGTTATTGCTAATGTTATGCTTTGTAATCGAATAGAATGTTTCATTGTTTTAGGTTTTAAGACAATCAGACGATATGATTAGAG
>CAKMZM010000034.1:4070-24453 GCA_929200365.1 uncultured Flavobacteriaceae bacterium
GAATAGAATGTTTCATTGTTTTAGGTTTTAAGACAATCAGACGATATGATTAGAGAGTATTATTGGGTAGATTTAAAATAATACTATTTTAAATAACTATTAAAAGGGCATTATAGTATACTTGGTTTACATTTTATGTTTTAATGTATGTATATATGTGACTATATCTTAAATTTATTTGTGATAAACATAATAACCTTTTAGACGAATAAGTACAGACAAAACTTACATAAACGACAGCTTAATTTTAGATCATATTTTAAACACAACGGTAAACTGAAAGTTATTGAAGAGGCAAGGAGTTTAAACATGCGCTTAATATAACTTTGGATAAAATTTTTAAAAGAGTTACCGTAGTATTCAATGTCATTGCTCGTAACAGGATGATCATACCAAGAATTTCTTTTTTAATTGCACACTTCGTGTTTTAGTGCCAGCAAATTAAAAAAAGTTTAAACCACTTTACTATCTCCTTGGGTGAAAATTATGTACAACCTCGCTCAAATGACTTCGGTCTATATGCATATATATTTCTGTAGTTGTAATACTTTCATGACCAAGCATTAATTGAATGGCTCTTAAGTCGGCACCATTCTCTAAAAGATGAGTAGCAAAGGAGTGCCTAAAAGTGTGTGGGCTTACTTGTTTATGGATTCCTGCTTTTTCTACCAATCGTTTTATGATAGTAAAAATCATTGCCCTAGTGAGTTGTCTACCTCTTCTGTTTAAAAATAAAGTATCTTGATGCCCTTTTTTAATATCAATATGATTACGGATTTCGGTAACGTAAATATCAATATATTTTTGAGTGGTTTCTCCTATAGGTACAAAACGTTGTTTATTGCCTTTTCCGGTAACACTAATGTACCCTTCATCAAAAAAAAGACTGGATTTTTTTAAAGTGATAAGCTCACTTACTCGTAAACCACATCCATAAAGAGTTTCAATAATTGCCCGATTACGTTCTCCCTCTGGTTTGCCAAGGTCGATTTGGGCGATAATGAGATCTATTTCTTCTACAGATAAGGTATCGGGTAGTTTTCTTCCTATTTTTGGTGATTCGATAAGCTCCATAGGATTAGATTCTCTATACTCTTCAAAAACAAGATAATTAAAGAAACTTTTTAATCCAGAAATAATCCTTGATTGCGAACGAGGGTTAACCAATTTTGCTGTTTCAAAAATAAATTGCTGAAGTATATCTTTTTCAATAGAAAGGGGAGTAGTTACTATATCTTGATATTCGATAAATTTTAATAACCGCTGAATATCAAGAGTGTAATTAACAATTGAATTTTCAGACAATCCTCTTTCTATTTTTAGATAATGTTTATAGTCTGTTATCGCGTGATCCCATTTCATTACTACTAAGATATGGTATTAAAGAAAACCATCCCAATTTACTTAGAGGTGGTTTTGAAATAATAATTCCATGTTTTCTATAGATGTATGACAAATCCTATATTTAATTGGAAAGCATCTTTATGAAATCGGTCATCTAAGCTAAAATTATATCGCAATCCAGGTTCAATACTAACCTTATCTCCTAGAAAAAAAGCGTACCCTCCCTGAACACCAAAATACGATGGGTCTTGATATAGGTCTGTACTTGCACCATTATAATCAATCTGTATAGGAATTATCCCAATAATATAATATTTTGCTCCTATTTTATAAGAAAAAGAGTCAAATGATTCTGAATTTCCACCTTTATCTACATACCCATAGCCTAAGCCTATTTTTAGAGATAAGTCATCCATTATAAAATAACCTACTTCGGCACCTATATTTATTATTGATTCTCCATCGTCAGAAAAACTTGTAAATTGAATACTCGTATTAGAAGCGCTTGCTGTACCAAAATTTGTATTAACTTCGATTAACCACTTTCCTTTAGTGGTTTGACCAATATTTTGAGCATTAGCAAAGACAAAACTTATTACTGCTAAAGCAGATAATATCATTTTTTTCATAATCACTATCGATTTAAATTTGGCAGCTAAGCTATTTAATTTGCTAGAATAAAAGGCTAATTAGCTATTAATATTTTATAAAACAATTTTATTTTCATAGTTGTGATGTGGTATTTTTACTGCAATTCTTAACGCGTTTTTATCAATGTCAGACTGTCTAAAAATCTATGTAAATCATGAACGTATTCGGGTATCTTTTTTGAAAAATTTCAAATGTTAAAATACTTTTTTTGTTTGTAGATTCAGGTTTTTTAAAAAATAAAACTACTTTTGAGTAGTAATAGTATTTATTATATGATGAAGAAATTTTTTCTTATTGTTTCTGTCCTAATGATAATCACATCTTTAACTGCTCAACAAGAGAGTGAAGAATTATATACTCGTGCAGGATTTAAATTTGGGCTTAATTATGCAAATATAACTGGAGATATAAAAAATACAGATGCACGAGTGCGTATGCATTTGGGTGCTGTGATAGAGTTTCCTGTGTCCCAACGATTTTTTGTACAGGCAGAAGTGTTGTATACAGCACAAGGGTATAAAGTTGATGATAACGGAGATGAAAATAAGATCAGCTTAAATTACTTAACATTACCTATTATTACTAAATTTTATTTTACAGATAAATTTAGTTTGGAGATGGGACCGCAACTGGCTATATTGGCAAATGCAACAGAATCTGCAGAGGATACCCCTGATGAGTTCTTTGATTCTTTTAATAGTTTTGATTTTAGTTGGGGATTCGGAGCTGGATATAAGTTAGAATCTGGTTTGTTTTTTCAATTACGATATAATCTGGGCTTAACAAACATTAATAATCTGGATGAGGAGAATATAGATTTTAAACATTCTGTTGCGCAATTATCGGTTGGGTATTTGTTTAAGACTAAGAATAACCGAAGGCAGGATTCTAATATTGAGTAATAAGCATGTAATGCATAATTGTTTGTTATGAATTAAACTACTAAAAAATTAAACGTGTGAAATTACTAATCATAAATGGTCCTAATCTAAATCTCCTAGGTAAAAGAGAGCCAGAAGTATATGGAAATCAAACTTTTGATGAGTTCTTTGCTCAATTGCAATCTGACTTTTCTACACTAGAGTTATCTTATTATCAATCTAATATAGAAGGGGAGTTGATTACTAAAATACAAGAAGCAGATGATTGGTGTGATGGGGTGATCCTTAATGCGGGTGCGTATACTCATACTTCTATTGGTATTGGTGATGCAATCAAGGCGGTATCAATTCCTGTTGTAGAAGTTCATATATCAAATACTTTTGGTAGAGAAACGTTTAGACATCAATCTTATATATCACCTAATGCAAAAGGGGTTATTTTAGGTTTTGGTATTCAGAGTTATACATTAGCTATACAGAGCTTTTTAAAATAATAGTAAGGAGTGATAATGATTCTTCTTTAAGCCGCTTTGATGTACTTCAAAAAAGAAAAAGCACAGCATATCCAGATGAATTATTACTATAGTATAAGGATTATGGTCAGGTATCCAATGTGCCAAAATATCTGATTTTGTTGATGAGGATCAGCAAAATTGTGATATTGTAATTTGATTTTTAAACTGAAACCCCAAAAATTTTTAAATTTCTGGGGTGTATTTTTCTGAACAATAAGGTTTTCCTAACTCTTATAGATGAATTACTTCATCATAAGCATCTGCAACAGCTTCCATTACTGCTTCACTCATTGTAGGATGAGGGTGGATAGCTTTTAAAACTTCATGTCCAGTTGTTTCAAGTTTTCTTCCCAGAACAGCCTCGGCAATCATATCGGTTACTCCTGCGCCAATCATGTGGCACCCTAACCATTCGCCATACTTGGCATCAAAAATTACTTTTACAAAACCATCTTTGGTTCCTGCTGCACTTGCTTTACCTGAGGCAGAAAAAGGAAATTTTCCAACTTTTAATTCATATCCAGCTTCTTTAGCTTGCTTTTCGGTCATTCCTACACTAGCAATTTCAGGAGAAGCATATGTACATCCTGGGATGTTTCCATAATCGATTGGTTCTACATGCACTCCAGCAATTTTCTCTACACAGGTAATTCCTTCTGCAGAGGCAACATGAGCTAGGGCAGGACCAGGAACTACATCTCCAATTGCATAAACTCTTGGGATATTGGTTTGATACCAATCGTTTACTACAATTTTATCTCTATCGGTTGCTATTCCTAATTCTTCTAAACCTATGTTTTCTATATTGGTTTTAATACCAACGGCAGATAATACAATATCTGCTTCGAGAATTTCTTCTCCTTTTTTAGTTTTTACAGTTGCTTTTACTCCATCACCACTTGTATCTACACTTTCTACAGAAGAGTTGGTCATTACCTTAATTCCTGCTTTTTTGAAGTTACGCTCAAACTGTTTTGATACTTCTTCATCTTCAAGAGGAACGAGGTTAGGTAAAAATTCTACGATAGTAACTTCAGTACCCATTGCATTATAGAAATGCGCAAATTCGACTCCAATTGCTCCCGATCCAACCACAATCATTTTCTTTGGTTGAGATGCTAAGGTCATTGCCTGTCTGTATCCAATTACTTTTTTACCATCTTGTGGTAAATTAGGTAATTCTCTGGATCTGGCTCCTGTAGCTATAATAATATGCTTTGCTTCATAATCAGTTGTTTTTCCGTCTTTATCTATTACTGTTACTTTGTTACTGGCTTTTAGTTTACCAAAGCCTTCAATAACATCAATTTTATTTTTCTTCATAAGAAACTGAACTCCTTTGCTCATTCCTTCTGCTACACCACGACTGCGTTTTATAACGGCATCAAAATCTTTATCAAATTTCTCTACAGTAAGCCCATAATCAGAAGCATGTTTTAAGTATTCAAATACTTGAGCACTTTTTAATAGTGCCTTTGTTGGGATGCACCCCCAGTTTAAGCATACTCCGCCTAAGCTTTCTTTTTCTACTACTGCGGTTTTAAATCCTAGCTGCGAAGCTCTAATAGCAGTTACATAACCCCCAGGACCGCTTCCTAAAACGATGATATCATATGTACTCATAAATGTCAATTTTTTAAAGTCACGAATTTAAGGATAATTCGGCTAACCAAAAAAGGATTTAGATATTCACTAAGAATAAGATTTTTAGTAAAAAGAATAAAAAAACATCACATTATATGAATGTGATGTTAATTTTTGATACTTTTTGTTGTAATCTATATTTTTTGTAAAATATAATTGAATTATATACCTCTACAAATCTAATTTGAGAGCTGATTGTACAGCATTAAAATCGGTTAAATCAACTTTTGTGTTTTTTGCAAAAGCAGCGGGTACTATTACTATTCTAAATAACTGATTATCTGTTATGTCAGATGCTAAGTCATTTAGGTCATCACTTTCTATAAATATATCGATACTTGCGATATTTTGTGCTTCGTTAAAAATAAAATTGAATTGGAATTGTGCAAATTCACCAGGGCCAAAGAAAAAAGTTCTTGGTAATGGTTCCCATACATCAACCTGAGCAGTAGATTGTTCTGGGTCTAAAATATATACCAATGCTACATCTGAATCTGCTACAACAACATTATCGGGTACAACAGCTTCTATTTTATAATCATTGGCGACATTAAATGTTCCTGATCTTTCAAACGTACTCCCTATAGTGTCAAAATCTGTATCATCATCATTAGAACAAGATGTAAATATAAATGTGGCTAGACATAGTAGTGCTAAAATTTTTCTCATGAATTCTAAATTTTATTTATTATCGATTTATTTCTTATTAAAGTCTATACTAACAGAGTTTACACAGTAGCGTTGCCCCGTTGTAGTAGGGCCATCATTGAATACATGGCCCAAATGGCTACCACAATTTGCACATAATATTTCTGTACGTATCATATTGTGAGAGGTATCTTTTATATATTCAACACGTCCTTCTATTGATTCATCAAAACTAGGCCATCCACATCCCGAATCAAATTTAGCAATACTTTTAAACAATGGTATATCACAAGCCATGCAGGTATATATTCCATCTTCAAAATGCATGTTATATTTTCCAGTAAATGGTCTTTCGGTTCTTTTTTGTCTCAATACTTTATATTGTTCTTCTGAAAGTTGTTCTTTCCATTCATCTTCAGGTTTTTGTATCGAATATTTATTCATTTTTTTAATTTATTAGGTTTAAATACCAGAGCATCACCATTAATACAATGCCTCATTCCAGTTGTTGCTTTGGGATCGTCATTAAATACATGTCCCAGATGGCCTCCACATGTACTACATAACAGTTCAGAACGAGCATATCCTATCTTGTAATCAACATCTTTATCAATACTTCCGTCTATAGCTCGATCAAAACTAGGCCAACCTGTACCACTATCAAATTTATACTTACTTTCATATAACGGTGTATTACAGGCTGCACAATGAAATATACCCGAATCATATAATTTGTTAAGCGGGCTAGAAAATGGTCTTTCGGTTCCTGCTTGCCTAAGAACATAGTATTGTTTGGATGTTAGTATCTTTTTCCATTCAGCATCCGTTTTAGAAACTGCATACACTTTACTTTCCTTCTTACTTTCTTTTTGTGCCGTACCTGTACAACTAATAACCAGAATACTAATACATAATACAATAAAACGTTTCATAGTTTTTTCTAATTTTAATTAAAGTTATACCTAAGTAGTCGTATAAACTGGCTTAGAATAACTGATCAATAACTATTCCAAAATAAATTCTATGATTTTGGATATTATTTTTGGGTTCCAAAAACTTTTCGGTGACCTAGTTGTTCTGTAATTAATAACCAGCCATTATCCAGATTATCAACAATTTTATGTGCTGCACTGTAATGTACATCAACATTACCTTTGTCATATATTACTAAAGTAGGCATGTTAACCTCTTTGGCAGAGACTGCTCCAGAATAATTGTCAAAATCTTCTCCATATTTTTTATCAAAGTATGCTTTTTAATATTCTTTCTCTCTGTCTGACGTTTTATAACCAAAAGGAGTTATGAATGCTGACTGTATATCTTGAAGCTAAGAGAGGAGGAGGGGTATCTAATTCAATATTTTTGCGGTATATATAATTAGGTATAGGAATTAAGTTTTTGTCTGCTTTTATCATTAAAAGATGTTTAATTGAAAGAGGGAAATTAAAATAACAACTGTTCTTGAAATATATAATTATGATAAATTAACATTTTACAAAAAATCTAGTTTCTTTATATTTTTTCATTTTTTATACATGTATAGAATTTATATAAATTCTAACACAATACTAAAAAATAAAAATGTGAATAGATCAAATATATCTTCTCAATTCTTTCATATAACCTTTAAAAGTGTTTAATTTTGTAATTTATTTTTAATAGGAGTTACATGGGATTAGAACCCAATGAGGTAGATAAAAAAGAACAAAAAGTACTTTACGATTATCAGAAGCGGGATATAGATAAGATATTTAGTCGTTTAAAAGAATTTTCTCAAAAGTATAATCTGTTGTATCAGCTTCCTACGGGAGGAGGAAAGACGGTTATTTTTTCTGAAATTGTAAGAAGATATATAGAATCTACTCGAAAAAAAGTAGTTGTTCTCACCCACCGAATTGAACTCTGTGGTCAGACCTCAAAAATGTTAACCGAGTTTAATGTAAAGAATAAAGTCATAAACAGCTCTGTAAAGGAATTCAATGATCAAAACGAATATATGTGTTTTGTTGCGATGGTAGAAACCCTTAACAATAGGCTTAATGATGATCATGTAGAACTGTACAATATAGGAATGGTGATTATCGATGAAGCTCATTATAATTCATTTAGAAAGCTTTTTAAGTTTTTTAAAAATTGTTTTATTATTGGGGTTACAGCAACACCACTTAGTTCAAATATGAAACTCCCTATGAAGGATAATTATAATGAATTGATTGTTGGTGATACAATTAGTTCATTAATTAATAGTGGATTCTTAGCTAAGCCTGTAATTTATAGCTATGATGTTGGTTTAGGAGCTTTAAAAATAGGAATGAATGGCGATTATACAGTAAAATCTTCAGAAGACCTATATACCAACATGTTAATGCAGGATAAGTTATTACAAGCTTATGAAGAAAGGTCAAAAGGTAAAAAGACATTGATTTTCAACAATGGAATTAATACTTCTATTTATGTATATGAGACTTTTAAAAAAGCTGGATACCCGATTCGTCATCTCGATAATACGAATAGTAAGCATGAAAGAGAAGATATTTTGGCATGGTTTAAAAATACAGATGATGCTATACTTACTTCTGTTAGTATTCTTACAACTGGGTTTGATGAACCCACTGTAGAAAGTATTATTCTTAATAGAGCAACAAAATCACTTACATTATATTTTCAGATGATCGGTAGAGGGTCTCGTATCTTACCTACTAAGCCAGAATTTTCAATAATTGATTTAGGAAATAATACTGCAAGATTTGGATTGTGGAATTCTGATATTGATTGGCAGTCTATTTTTAAGTCACCAGACTTCTATTATGATAATTTGGTAGAGGATGAGGAGATAGAGCGTAATTTTAAATATGTATTACCAGAAGAGTTAAGACAAAAGTTTTTAAAATCTGAAAATGTTGAGTTTGATATCGAAGTAGAATATGCAAAAACGAAACGCTACGGACATAGAAGTTTAACAGTTCTCGAAAAATCTATAGAGCAGCATGCTATAATGTGTGTACAAAACAGTGAAGATGTTTTTGATGCTCGAATTTTAAGTAAATTTTTGGATCGGGATATAGAATATCGTGTACGTAGATATTCGTATTGTATTAGTAAAAGTACTAAAAACTATAGAGATTGGTTAGAAGAAGATTATAAACGAAAATTACGATCTAAAATTAATCAGTTATTTATGGATGATTAATTTTAGATCTTTATCTTTCTATTGTGTTGTATATTTATTTTCTAATGCTATTTCAACGGCGCTTTCTGCATGAATTTTTGTAGTATCAAATACAGAAATATTAACATCATCTTGTTTGATCAATAAAGGTATTTCTGTACATCCCAGAATTACGCCTTCTGCACCTTCATGCTCTAATGTTTTTATGATTCGTTTAAATTCTTCTCTAGAATTATTTTTAATATTTCCGAGTACTAGTTCTTTATATATTATCTGGTGAATAAACTCCCGGTCATTTTGATTGGGAAGTAGTATTTCAATATCAAACTCTTTTAAGGTATTTCTATAAAAATCTCTCTCCATTGTAAATTTAGTACCAAGAAGTGCCAGCTTTTTTAATCCTTTAGACTTAATGTTTTTACCTGTAGCACTTGCTATATGTAGAAAAGGGATTGAGGTATTTTTAATCACCTCCTCACTACATAAATGCATTGTATTTGTACATAAAATTATCAAATCTGCTCCGGCATTTTCTAGTTGTTTTGCAGATTTAACCATTAATGTATTTAATTCATCCCAATCATCTTTACGTTGTAAATTTTCGATTTCTGCAAAATCAACAGAAGCCAAAATGCATTTAGCAGAATGAAAACCTCCCAGTAATTCTTTTGCACGTTTATTTATCAATTCATAATAGAGAGCCGATGATTCCCAGCTCATTCCTCCAATCAATCCTATAGTTTTCATGAGTTTCAATTTTAAAGATTACTACTTGTTTTTAAAGTATTTGATATTGTTGCAATGGCAAATTCTATAATTAGATTTCTATTTCTCCGATCAGGTAAGGAACAGCATATCCGCTAAGGAAAACCCTATTTCCTTCTAATTTACAATCTAATTCTCCTCTGCGAGCAGATAATTGCTGAGCTTGAAGATGAGTTTTTCCTAATTTTTTAGCCCAAAATGGTACTAGAGAAGCATGTGCAGAACCTGTAACTGGATCTTCGGGTTGAATAGTCCCATTTGCATCAAATACACGAGAAACAAAATCTGCGTGTTTTCCCTCGGCAGTGATTACAATACATAAATAAGGTAGGTCTTTAAGTAAATCGAGTTTAGGATTTTCATTTAGTACTTCTTCTTCAGACGAAAGTCTGATTACCAAATCACGAGCAGCAAAAGTAGCAATAGGTTTTGCTTTCAAAGCTTGGTGAATTTCGGATGGAATTTCAACAGGTTCTGGTGGTCTCGAAGGAAAATCTAATGTGATTGCTCCATTATCCTCTTTTTTAGCTTTTAGAATTCCGCTTTTTGAAGAAAATGTAACTTCATTAATAGAAGTATCAAGATAGTTGAAAATTACATATGCCGATGCAAGTGTAGCATGACCACATAAGTCAATTTCTGCATGAGGCATAAACCATCTTATTTCGTAGGTGTTATCTTTTTTTACAAAAAAACCGGTTTCTGCCAAATTATTTTCTACCGCAATGTTCTGTAGGGTTTGATCTTCTAACCAATGTGGCAAATGGCATATTGCGGCAGGATTACCCCCAAATAGTGTTTTGGTAAAAGAATCGATCTGATACATTGAAATTTTCATGATTTTATGTGTTTTGTTTTTAATATTTTTTACAAATTGTACCTGTGTTATTGTTATTAAATAGTTGTTTGTAGCTATCTACTACATCTGCAATATTAACAGGGTAGTATCCAGCAAATTTTTGATCTTCGGGAAAATCTCCTGCAATAGCACCAGGAGCTACAACATTTAGCCGAATTCCTCGATCCAGTTCTTTTGATGCAGCATGAACAAAACTATGCAAAGCCCCATTTACCAGTGATAACCCGACAGCATTGGGTTCATAATGCTCTGCCAGAATACCGGTTGTTAAGGTTATTGAGGCATTGTCATTTATATACTCTTTTGCTACATGTACAAGGTTTACCTGCCCCATTAGTTTACTACGTATCCCGATGTAATAATCTTCTTCGGTTAATTCTGATAATGGTTTCCAGGAAGCTGTACCTGCTGCATTAATTACTGCATCTATTTTAGGTAGTTTTTCAAATAATGCTTTTATAGATTTTTTATCCGTAATATCGACAGGGTAAGATTTACTATTTCGATGAGCACCAAATACATTGTCGTACTCATTCTTTAGAGTGTTATAAATTGCACTGCCTATTGTGCCAGTAGCACCAATAACTAAGATTTTCATACATTTTTTCTTTTTAGATGGTTTCTAATTTATCCTGCGTTAAATTTCCCGGAGCATTCCCTGTATTGATTGTAGTGTTTGGTTCGAATAGCATTACAGAAACTTCTTGATCTGCTACGGGTCTATGTTCTGTTCCTTTTGGAATAATCAAAAACTCATTAGCCTTTAAGTGTATGGTTCGATCACGAAACTCCATTTTAAATTCACCATTTACAACATAAAACATTTCATCTTCGTTATCATGTTTATGCCATACAAATTCACCTTTAAACTTTACTAATTTTACATGTTGTCCATTAAGTTCGCCAATAATTCGTGGATTCCAATGATCAGAAAAGAGAGAGAGCTTGTCGTTGATGTTTACTTTTTCTATATTTATTTTAATATTATTATAATTATATATTTAGTTTTATAAATATGTTGATCTAAATTTTTTTACAACTCTTTACTTATAGTTTCTAAAAATTCTTTAATTACAGGTTCATTCCTTTTAAAATAGGTCCATTTCCCATGTCTTTTGGTAATTAATAGACCAGCCTTATGCATACCAGTTAGATAATGTGATATGGTAGGTTGTGATAATCCTGATTTATCTTTGATATGTTGGCCACATACACCATCGTTAAAATGCCCAAGCTCTTCGTGGGGAGGAAAATTGGCTTCAGGGGCTTTTAACCATTTTAGTATATCTAGACGTGTCGCATTAGATAAAGCTTTATGTATTTCAAGTATTCTCGCATTATTCATACAACAAATATACATATTTAATTTTATAAATATGTTATTATATATTAATGATATTATTATAAACACATTCAGGTTTGAAGATTGAAGCAGAAAGTCTAAGCTAATCATTAATAAAGATAGACTTAAAAGAAGGTTTTTATTTCTATACATTAATTACTAATAGTGTATTGATTAGGAACTAAAAAGATGATTGTGAAATAATAAATTAATTCCTACTTTTGATAAGATTTAGGCTCTGGTTAAAAATCAGAGCCTTTTAAATTTTCTATAAGTGGGGTTTATAAAAAATATACTTTATTCAGTTTCAAATAAAGGAATGTTAAGTTTGGTTAAGAAGCAATCTATTTTCCCGTATTATCATATTATAAATGATGTTAATGTTAAACATATTAAACATTTATACCAATTTAAAAATGTGCAACAATTTGAAAAAGATATTGATATATTACTTCAACACTATAAACCTTTAAATCCTGAAATTTTTATCAATTCGTCTGAAAAAATGAAAATACCTAAAAATCATTTTCTTTTGACATTTGATGATGGATTAAGTGAAGTTTTTGATATTATAGCTCCAATTCTAAAAAAAAATAACATATCTGGTATCTTTTTTATTAACCCTAATTTTATCGACAATAAGAATAGCTTATTTAAGCACGACATTAGTATTATAATTGATACATTAAAATCCTCAAAACATAGCGAGGATTCCTTAACGAAAATTAAGCGTCTGTTAAATATTGAAAGTACATCTTCATTAGATCAATTAATAAGTTCAATTAAAAAAACAAAACATGCAGATAAAGGGGTTTTAAAAACCATAGCCAATATATTAGATGTAGATATACCATACTATATTAACAATCAAAAACCTTATTTATCAAAGAGTGCTATTAAAGAAATGATGAATATGGGTTTTTATTTTGGCGGACATACAATGTCTCATCCTCGCTTGGCTGAACTTGATTTAGAAGAACAAACTGAAGAGGTTATTAATTCTATCCATTGGTTAAAATCCAACTTTGGTATTGATTATTCATTTTTTGCATTTCCATTTTGGGATAAAGGGGTATCAAAAAAACTTATTGAACGCATATTTCAATATGATGATAAAGCTTTTGTTTTTGGAAATTCAGGAATAAAAAAAGACATTCACTCTAGAATTATTCAACGATTTTCTCTTGAAGACCCAAGTAAGGAAACAGAAAAGAGAATTGTTACAGAGAATTTATATAAATTTTATAACAAAGTAATAGGTAAATATAAAATACGCCGAAATTGATAAAAAAAGTTTTAAAAAAAGATATCCCAGAATTTATCCAAAATCCAGAATTTTGGAATCATCCTTTTCTTTCAATTACAAAGCACCGTTTGTATGCACATTATATGAACCCTAATTGTGATGATGATGATATTGCTCTTTTATTAGCTTACTTGGATAATGAAATAGTTGGGTATATGGGTGTATTTATTGATATTATTACAATAGAAGGGAAGCATCAAAAAATTGGCTGGTTATCTACTTGGTGGGTACACCCAAAAACGAAAGGTACAGGTATTGGACGCTCCATTTTAAAAACAATGTATGATACACTTGATGGAAGAATTGGAGTTTCACAATTTACTCCTAGTGCTAAACGAGTATATGTAAAATCAGGGTACTTTAACAGTTTGAAAAAGAGTAAAGGGTATAAGTTTGTGTTTAGAAGCAATTCAAATATTATACTACCCCTAATGAATGATAAATTGAAAAAAATTAAACCTATTTTTTCTTTGATAGATTCACTTGTTAATATTCCTGTAAACATAAAAAATAGCTTTCATAATTTTTTCATTGAAAATAAATTAAAAAATGTCTGTATTGAATATATAAACATTATTGATAATGAATTGATTAATTTTATTCATCAACATAGCAAACATCATCTTTCTCATAAATCACCAGAATTTTTTCAATGGTTAAAAGCCTATCATTGGGTTCAAGAATCACCTCTGGAAAAAAATGCCCAACATAATAAGTATGAATTTTCAATGGGAGCTAGTAGATTTAATATCTATTTACTAAAAGTTATTGTGTCTAATAAACTTAGTGGGTTTATAGTTCTTCAAAGAAAAAATCATTTATTAAAAATCTTATTTACTTATTATAATGATAATGAACAAATAATGGCTAATCTCATTTTGGCTCATGCGTTCAAATTAAAAGTTAAAGAGTTAATTTGTTATGATGAAAACATCAATAATGAGATAAAATCTTCCTATAAATATCTTTATAGAAGGTCAAAAGTTAAGGAGTCAATTATATCAAAAACTTTTGGGGAAAATAATTATAGCTCTTATATATTAAATTTTGGTGATGGCGACTGTTGTTTCGCATAATAAATTTATGGTTTATCAAGACCTCACAGGTCTCTAAGACCTGTAAACAGCAATTTTATAATGTTATAACAATCAATTACTTAGGTGTTTATTCTGATTTTTTGTCATGCCCTTAGATTTGTTTCATAAAAAAGAATTGTTTTTTTATTCAAAATAATCAATACCCTTACATACGATGAATATTGTTCCTCTAATAAAAACTAAAAGACTTGCTATAAAGGTAAAACCTTCAGCAGAAAAGATAGTAAAACAGGGACATCCCTGGGTTTTTGAAGATAGTATTATAAAGCAAAATATAGAAGGAAATGCTGGTGATCTGGTGATTGTTTATGATGCTAAAAAGAATACTTTTTTGGCTTGTGGATTATATGACCCATATTCACCTATACGTATTAAATTAATTCAGTTTAGGAAAACAGCACAGATTAATGAAGAATGGTTTATCGATAAATTTTCTAGTGCATACAAAAAACGAGTACCTTTATTAGAGACAGATACAAATAGTTATCGATTATTGTTTGGCGAGAATGATCATCTTCCAGGATGCATTGCTGATGTTTATGATTATGTCTTGGTTATTAAATTATATTCGCATATTTGGTTTCCCTATCTTAATTGGATAGTAGAACATCTGGTTGCTATATCTGGTTGTAATTGTGTTGTACTTAGGTTAAGTAGATTATTGCAATCCAAAGGAGAAGTGTATGGTCTTGAGGATGGTCGGGTGATATATGGAACATTAGAAAATGAAGTGGTGATTTTTAAAGAACATGGGGTTCTATTTTCTGCAAATGTGATTAAAGGTCATAAAACAGGGTATTTTCTTGATCATCGCCATAATAGAAAAAGAGTAGGGGAGCTTGCTAATGGAAAAACTGTTTTAGATGTATTTTCTTATGCTGGTGGATTTTCGGTTCATGCTTTAAAAGGCGGTGCAAAGAAAGTTATAAGTCTGGATATTAGCAAACAAGCTTTAGGTATGGCAAAAGAGAATGTTGCTCTAAATGCACATCAAGGAAAACATGATATTCTGGCAATAGATGCTTTTGATGGGTTACAAAAATTAATAAATGATAAAATAGTATTTGATATTGTGGTTATAGATCCTCCTTCATTTGCCAAAAGAGCCAGTGAAATTGATAAAGCTAGGATTAGTTATGGTCGATTAGCAGAGTTAGGATCACAATTGGTGTCTTCTAGTGGGATTTTGGTTTTGGCTTCTTGTTCTTCTAGAATTATAGACAAAGATTTTTTTAAAATCTCTGAAGAAAGTATCCATAAATCGGGAAGAAATTTTAATGTATTAGAAAAAACTGATCATGATATTGATCATCCTATCTCTTTTCCTCAAGGAGCATATCTTAAATGTGGATATTATAGACTTGATTAAATGATAATAATACTTAAAAAGATTATGATAAAGTAAAAAAGGAGATGAAACATTGTTTCATCTCCTTTTTTATAATTAAGATTGTTTTGCTATTTCTAATTAGTTAGAAGATAGCATGGCAAAAAACTTATCCATATTTGGTAGTAATACGATTCTTGTACGTCTGTTGATCGCCATATTTTCTTCAGTATCATTTTCTACAAGAGGCTTATAACTACTTCTTCCTGATGCAATTAATTTGGCAGGATCAACATTATAATTAGATTGTAGTTTTCTAATAATAGATGTTGCTCTTTTTACACTTAAGTCCCAATTATCTTGAACAACTGCATTACTAATAGTTCTTGGATCAGTATGACCTTCTACCATTACTTCTATACTTGGCTCAGAGTTAATTACATCTGCTAATTTTTTTAATACATCATCAGCTTTATTACTGATTCTATAACTACCGCTATTGAATAGCATCTTATCAGAAATAGATATCATTACTACAGTATTATCAATATCTATAGAAATATCTTCATCTTGTTTTAGATCATCTGATAAAGAGTTTTTTAAGTTATGTGATACAGCTAAATTCATTGAATCTTTTAAAGATGCAGCTCCCTGAAGTTTTTGTTGATCAACTTTGGCTAATGTTTCTCTCATCTTCTCTTTAATATTGTTAGATATTGCTGCAACATCATCTACCATTTCCATTTTCTGATCATTGGAATCTTTTAAAGAGTTGATCTTAGCATTATAATCCGCTACTCTAGCTTCGATTTTAGCAAACTTGCCTTCTAACTCATCTTTTTCAACTGCAGTCTTTTGTAAAGTACTACGAGTTTCTTGTAATTCTTGTTCTAATGCAACATACTTCTTTTTTGATACACACGATGTCGTGATTAAGGCCACAGACAAAGCAATAAATGTGAATGATCTTTTCATGGTTATTTATATTAATAATTAGATGTTACCTTTAACTATTACTACCATTATTTATTGCCTTAATATTTATTAATATTTTCATATCAATTTCTTAAAAAGTGTTAATAAATGTACTAAAAGTATTACCCCGTATAAGTTGTACGGAAACTCTGTATTATTTTATAACAAAACAAAGCATTGATTATCAAATACCTATGGTTCTTGTTAAAAATAAAGAGTGTATGCTAAAGAATTAAAGTGTTTATTTGTTGTAACAACGTATTATTTTTGCAGTTATTTTATAAAGAATAACCCCAGAAAACCCAGATCTAAAAGAATTAAAGTATTTATTTACTGAAATTAATAAAAGTGTATAACAATAATTGATGTTTTTAATTAAAAAGAGACTTATATTTTGTTTTCTGATGTTTTTACCATTTTTAATGGTTGTTGCTCAGGAAGTTAATAAGCAAACAGAAAATCTTCCAGTTGATTATAAAAAAATAGTTGCACAAGGAGAGATTGTTTGTCTACCAATTTATTCAAACAACAATACTTATCATTTTCCTAATGAAAATGTTTTGTCAGAAAATTTAGAGGTATATAGTATTAAATGGGACAATCAACAATTTAATCCGTATTGGAATGAACACCTTACATTCCCTTTTCAGTTAGCATTTCAGGACTCAGATTTTTCACCACCTGTTGATTGTAAAATGGTAGTAACCTCTCGTTATGGATGGCGAAGAGGGCGACCACATCAAGGTATAGATATAGATCTTCGAGTTGGAGATAGTGTAAAATCAATATTAGAAGGTAAAATTCGGTATGTTGGATATCATGGTGGGTATGGAAATACAGTAATCGTTAGACATTATAACGGATTAGAAACTGTGTATGCTCATCTTTCGAAATCATTGATTAAAGAGAATGAAGATGTTAAAAAAGGGCAAGTAATAGGTATAGGTGGCGTAACAGGAAATGCACGAGGTAGTCATCTGCATTTAGAAGTGCGATATCAAGGAAAAAGTATTAACCCAGAGTATTTATTTGAGTTTGCCAATGATGCTAAAATTCGATCAGACATTCTTTTTGTAACGAAGAAATGGATGACACCCAAATATCATAAATCCACTCGAATGAGTAAAATAGTTATTTATAAAACTATGGAAGATATCACTCGCATTGCAGAAGAACAAAAAAAAATTTATACCGTACGTAAAGGAGATACTCTTCATCGAATCGCAAATAAGCATGGAATGGCCGTTTCAGAAATATGCGAAACCAATTCGTTGAAATATAATTCGGTACTAAAAATTGGACAGCAAATAATTATAAATTGATTATTGTATATGTATTGAGTTAGTGGTTTACATACCTCACAGGTTTTGATAAACCAGAAAATTATTAGGTGTATTACTGTTCATAATTAGTTGTTGTCATGTATTATGATTGAGTTATTAATATGTCTTTGAATTATTTCTAATAAATGTTTTTTGTTATAAGGCTTTAATATGTAATCATTTAGTCCAGCTTGTACAATTTGTCTGTTTAATTGGGTAACATCTACTGCTGTTAAAGCAATAATTGGTGTTTTTGTATTAAATTCACGTATTCTTTTTGTTGTGCCAATTCCATTTAACTTGGGCATGTTGATGTCCATAAGAATTACATCATATTCATTTAGTTTAACTAACTCTATAGCATCAAAACCATTATCTACAATTGTACAATCAAAGTTTTCCTTTGATAGTATTTTGTCTGCAACCAAGAGATTCAATTTATTATCATCTACAATTAATATTTTAAATCCTGAAACTAGAGTAGTATCGTTTACGTCCTCTTTTTTATCTTGTTGTGATTTAAAATCAACAACCAATACGTACTCAGATCCTATGTGAGAATTATTCTGTATAATAATTTCGGCATTTAGAGCTAAGGAAAGCCTATTTACTATTTTTGAATTAATCCCAGTGCCTAAGTATGATTTTTTTTGTTTTTCTACATTAATAAACTCTTGATAGATAGATTTTTTATCTTCTTTTGAAGGTTCATCTCCATCATGATTAATTTTAAAAGAAATAGTAGATATATTTTCTTTTTTCTTAATTAAAATTACTGATATATATATGTTTCCATTTTTAGTAAAGCGTAATGCATTACTTATTAAATTCATAAGTATTTGAGAGAGAATAGCAGAATCCCCATAAATCATTTGATCTATTTCAGGGTCAAATTCAAAATGTAATACATTATCACTATTTTCTGTGGCATAATTAAATGAATATATTAGATTTTGAGTAACCTCTTTTATATCAAATAATACATTTTGTACAGTAATTTCTTCAGAATTCAAAAAATTAACATGTAATATATTATTTATGAGAGTAAATAAATAATCTCCAGAAAATTTTAACGACTTTAGATTTTTATCATTTTTAAGTTCAGGATATTCTTCTTCCAATAGATTAATCAATCCCATTATTCCATATAAAGGTGTTCTCAATTCTTGACTAAGAATAGAAATAAGATCTTGTTGCAACTGAAACTGTTTATCTGTCTCCTTAACTAAAGAGTTTAATTCTATATTTTTTTTATTAAGCTTTTTTGTAACTTTTTTGTATTGTAGAAATAAAAAAAAGAGAATTGTCAGAAGTATTCCTCCAATAATATAATAAATCATACCTGATTTTTAACAACAAAATAACAAATATAAGGTTTATCTTACAAGTTTGTTAACATATTTTTTTATACAGTACTACTGAATTTATGGTTTACCGTAAGATTATTAGGATAAGAAGACCAAATTCAACTATTTATTAATTAAAATAGAGAATATCTCAAATATGAAACAATTAATAACTCTAACAAAAATACATGCAAATTTAATACTAAAGATAAGGGTGTTTGTAGTAATTATTATAGATTTGTAACGTCTTTAATTAATGGTAACTGTAACTATATAGTGGTAAATAAGATTAATTTTATGACTAATTAAAAATCTATAATATTTATCTTTACATAAATTAATGAGCAATATGAGAGGTATGAAAACACGATTTTTTATAGTTTTATTATGTGTGGGAACGGTGATTCATGCTCAAATAGAAAACTCTACTTCTTTGCAAATAGATACTAAAAGTGATCTTAATACAAATAAGTATAGCTTATCTAAGGGGAAAAATCCAAATTTTAATAATAACTCATCTTTATATAAAATCCCAGAAGCGTTAACAGAATATGGTCGTCGTAATAAAGCAACCTATGATATGACAGGCAATGATGGGTTTTTTAAGCCCAAAACACACGTTGTTCCAAAATGGTTTAAAAAAGATAATGAGATCAAAGAAGAGTATAAAAGTGACCAATATCTGGGAGACTTTAAAAGCAGTGGAGAATTTGTAAGATTGATGTATCGGGATCATCAGTATGTTGATGGTGATGTAGTAAGAATCTATCTTAATGATACTGTTATTGTCTCAAAAATATTTCTTTCTGGGGATTTTAACGGAATCTCAGTTGATCTTGCCAAGGGATTTAATAAAATAGATATAGAGGCTTTAAACCAAGGAGAGTCTGGTCCTAATACAGCAGAGTTTCATCTTTATGATGATAAACAAAATCTACTCACAAGTAGTGAATGGAATCTAACCACTGGTGTCAAAGCTACATTAATAGTAGTGAAAGATTAAAGTGCTTACCGTTTTTGTAGAATGGATAGGGTAGGTAGGTGTTATAGTAACAACCTTAATTCTGTTAAGTTATATATTTAAGAAACTTGAAGATAGTGATTAATCATATGATTATATAAAAAAGGGTTGTTATTAACAGGGCAAACTCATACTTTTTGTGATAGTTTTTCAAATGAAAATTCTTATATG
>CAKMZM010000035.1:0-14939 GCA_929200365.1 uncultured Flavobacteriaceae bacterium
ATAATGTAGAAAATTATGTATTTATCTATATCTGTGATTTTTATCAGTTTGATGAGCATAGAGCAGCTAGAGTTGTAGCTGCACTGAATGATCAATTGCAAGATGAATCAAATATCCAGGAAGTAAAATATAAAAGAATTCACGGTCGGTTTTTCTTTACTCCAACGTCAAAAGTGGTTAAGCTTAAATATCTGAAAGCTTATAAAAAGGAAAGAAAATTTCAGACAGAATATATTGTTGCATCAAAATCTGGAGGAATTGGATTATTGATTAGTAATCTGGAGGATATTGATTTTGAAAGCTCTATAAAGCGATTTGCATCAAAATAAAATTGCAGATAGTAATACCAAATCAACTATAAAATACTTTAGTACATGACAAAAATTAACTGTGAATAATAATACACCTAATAATTTTATGGTTTATAAAGACAAAATATCTATTCAATTTTACCATCTAATAAATTGATGACCCTAGAACCGTATGCCATATTTTTTTCTGAGTGAGTTACTTGTATGATAGTTACTCCTTCTTTATTTAATTGTGTAAAAATCTCCATAATTTCTTCTCCTTGCTTAGAATTAAGGTTTCCGGTAGGTTCGTCTGCAAGGATCAGTTTTGGACTAGCAATAAGTGCTCTGGCAACACCTACCAATTGTTGTTGCCCTCCACTTAACTGAGATGGAAAAAGGTCTTTTTTGCCTACAATATTAAAGCGATCCAACATATCGGCTACCAAAGATTTTCGCTCTGATGCGTTGTGTTTTTTATACAATAATGGCATCTCCAAGTTTTCTTTTACCGTTAATTCATCGATCAGATGATATGCCTGAAATACAAATCCTATATATTCTTTATACAGATTCGCACGGTGTTTCTCTTTAAGTGAATGTACTTTTTCGTCCAAGAATGTGTATTCTCCTTCATTAAAATCATCAAGCATCCCGATGATATTGAGTAAAGTAGATTTTCCTGAACCAGAAGGGCCCATAATTGAGATAAAATCTCCTTCATTCACCCAAAAATTAATGTCTTTTAGTAAGAATACCTTCTGCCCTCCTGAGTGTACCCATTTTGATATATTTTTTAGTTGTAATAACATGTTTTATTTTTTTAGTTGTTTATGATATTTTAATCTGGATTTAAAATAGGGTATCTAAAAAGTCTTGCTTTTCGTTTCTACAAAATACAAAGTAATCTGTGTTTTTTTTAAGAATCAGGTATTAGAATACATTGTGCTGTCTATCATGGCGCTTTATTGTTCTTTTTAGATACCCAAATTTTAATTAGATTTATTTTTTAATTTTTAAAATAGACCTTTCTCCAGACCTCACCAGCCTCACAGACTTGTGAGGTCTTAAATAATTCTATTCTGCTCTTAAATTATTTACAGGATTTGTTGATGCTGCTTTAATGGTTTGAAAACTTACTGTTACCAGTGTAATTATAAATGCACTTATCGCCGCCGCTATAAACACCCAGCTATCTATTGGGGTTCTATACGCAAAATCTTTGAGCCACTCATCTACCAAAAAATATGCAACAGGTGAAGCAAGGATAATAGAAATAAGAACCAGTTTTGTAAATTCTGAAGAGAACAAAAAAGCTAATTCTGATACCTTGGCTCCCAGTACTTTTCTAATACTTAATTCTTTGATACGCTGCTCTGCCGTAAAAGCAGCCAGGCCAAACAACCCAAGACATGCTATAAGTAATGCCATAATGGTAAATATGCTAAGTATTACTCCCATTTTTTGCTCTGATACAAAAGTGTTTTCAAAATCCTGATCCATAAAACTATATTCAAACGGAACCGAAGGGTCTATTTGTGCAATATCATTTTTAACTCTATCAATCAATGTTTGAAGTTCACCAGGGTTTTTAACCACTGCAGGATTAAGTTTCATCGAATAATAAGATAAGCCTGCACCATAGTCCCAAACCTTATCATTTTGATGATGAATGATGACCAATGGTGCTATTTCTTGTTGTACGCTATTAATATTAAAATCTTTAACTACGCCCATCACTTCAAATTCATCTTCGTTTCCAGAGGCTAAAGCTACAATTTTTCCTATAGGAGAATTTGTAGTATACGTTTCGCGATTACCCCATCCCAGGGTCTTAACCGCTTTTTCATTTAATATTACTTTATATTTATCATTGGGTCTTGATGAATCAAAATTTCTTCCGGCAATAAATTCTACTCCCAATACATCGAGATAATCTTCTTCTGTTCTTACATTTCTAAGTTGAACCACCTGGTCATTAGCTCCCAGTGTTTTGTATCGATCTCCAGACCATATATTTGGTGGTAGCCCGAATGATTTTCCAACTTTTGAGAAAGCAGGGTTTGACAATAGCTTTGTCTTAAGTGATTCAGTATCAAAACCAATCTGCTCGATATTATGAATTTGTAGGATATTATCTTTCTCAAACCCTAAATCTAACGAGGAAGTATATGCCAATTGCTTTTGTACGAATAAGGTACAAATGACCAGAGCAATAGAAATAGTAAACTGAAAGACAACTAATCCATTTCTAATTCCTTTTCCTTTAAATTTTGTGCTTATTTTCCCCTTAAGGGTTTCTATAGGTTGAAACATCGAAAGGTAAAACGCAGGGTAGCTTCCAGAAATTACACCTAATCCTAATACAAATAATAGCACAATTGCCAGAAATATTGGGTTTCCTAAATATGGGATTAGTTCGAGCTGTACATCTGCAATTGTACTAAAAATACCCAAAGAAAGTTGTACGAATATCAAAGCAAAAACAGTACCTATCAAAACAAAGAGTGTAGATTCTATAACGAACTGTTTGATTAATGCTTTTCGTTTAGAGCCTAAAACTTTTCTCACTCCTATTTCTTTTGCTCTCTTTGATGATCTTGCTGTAGAGAGGTTCATGAAATTGATACTGGATAATATAAGTACCAGTATACCTATTGCTCCGAATATTTTAACAAACATTGGATTTCCGGTTGGGCCAAAATTATGAATAGCAGGAGCTTCGGATAGGTATATTTCTCTAAGAGGTTGCAGGTATAATGTCCAGTCATGTCCTGCTGTAAATTCTTTAAATGTTTGATTAAAAATACGTTCTGTTGTCGGTGGTGCCCATTTTGGTGGGATAACCTGAATTTTTTTGGTAAATGCTGCTATATCGGTTCCTTCTTTCACTAATCCATAGGTCGAAAATGCTGTCCAAATCCATTTCCAACCGTTTCTTTGCATCATTTCAGAATAACTTTTTAAGGAAACCAACATATCAAATTGAATATGTGATTTATAAGGAACATCGGCAAGTACTCCTTTTACCGTATAGGTTTTCCATGAGTTATCATAATCTTTTACTTCTACTGTTTTTCCGATTGGGTTTTCTGTACCAAAATAACGTTCTGCCGTTTTTTTTGTCATTACCATACTCATAGGTTCACTAAGTGCTGTATTAGCATCACCTTGTAAAAATTTAAAAGAAAACACATCAAAAAAGTTTTCTTCAACAGCAAAATATTGCTCCTCGCTATATAAACTTGCCTCTTCGTTATGATTAGATCTCACAATCTGTGTACCAGTCCTTAACAGCCTTGTTACTTCTTCAAACTCTGGGGCATCTTCTCGTAATGCTGTAGCTACATTAGGTCCTGTATTAGACGCTATTTCGTTCCAATCATCCCAAATATTAGGCTGGTTCACTCTATAAATACGATCTGCCTTGTCATGAAAAGTATCATAGGTCATTTCGCTATGAATATATAACCCAATAATAAAGCATGTTCCTATCCCAATACTAAGGCCAAGTATATTGAGAATAGTAAATTGTTTTTGTCGAAGCGCATTTCTCCAGGCTATTTTGATATAATTTTTTAGCATAATTAATAGTTTGTTTTTTTGGTTGATTTAGAATCATTTACTATTCATCTCTTAGCACATCAACGGGATTTCCATTGGCTGCCATAAAACTTTGCCAACTTACTGTAAGCAATGTAATACCCAGTGCCATTATACCTGCAAGTACAAATATCCACCAGCTAAGATTTGTTTTTAATGCAAAATTTTCTAACCAAGAGTTCATTGTATACCAGGCTATAGGAATCGCAATGATAAAGGCAATCCCAACCCATTTGATAAAATCTATGTTTAATAATTTCAGGATCTTAAAAATACTTGCTCCGTTTACTTTTCTAATCCCTATTTCTTTTTTACGTTGTATGCAGGTATACGATGTTAACCCAAACAAGCCTAATGCTGCGATAAATATTGCTAGTATGGTAAATCCTCTAAATACTATATTGAATTGCTTATCGTCGTTATACTGGGCATCAAATTGCTTATCAATAAATGTATAATCAAGCGTACTCTCAGGAAATGTTTGTTTCCATAAGTTTTCTACCTGCGTAATGGCTTGTGTATATCCTGATGTGGAAACTATGGTGGGATCAAACTTGACTAATATATAGTTATCGACGCGACTATGGCGTATGATAATTGGTATTACAGGTTTTTTTAATCCAAAATGATGGTAATTTTTTACAATTCCTACAATATTCCAGTCTTCATCCCAAAACCTGATAGTTTGCCCTATAGCTTCTTTTGGATTACTAAATGGCATCATTTCTGCCATTTTTTCATTGATGACCACTTGTTTGTTTTTTCCTCTGCTATTGGGTAAAAATGTACCTCCAGCAACAAATTTCATACGCATCATCTCAAAATATTCTGGGTTATTTACTTCGTAACCATACTGTATACTATGAGTATCTTCTGTTCCGTTGGGATACGTAATTCCAACAGAAGAAGATAAATTCATAAAGCCATCTCCAGGAAATGTTTGAGTAGTCATTGCATGTGTAACATAGGGTAGTTTTTTAATTTCATCTTTCATAAGTTCGAACTTTGTACTCAGAACACTATCTTTTTTAATTAGCAATTCTCCTGAAAAAGCTACAATGTTGTTTAATGAAGTTTCTAAAGGTTGATTTTGCAGGTGATTAATCTGGCGTGTAATGACTATAGTGCCAATAATCAACACAATAGTTGCTACAAATTGTGTAATTATCAATCCTTTTCTAATGTGCAGACCATTGGCAGAGGTTTTTATTTTTCCTTTTAAGGCTTTTGAAGGCGAATAGCTACTTAGCAAAAAAGCTGGGTATAAACTTGCTAATACTGCTCCCAGCATTACCATACTTATAACGGGTAATAATTGTTGCAAGGTTTTCAGACCCAATACCAGCTCATTACTCATAAATTTGTTATACATTGATAATACAACAGTGGTTAGTAATAATGCCAATAAGATGGCTATAAGATTAAGAATCACAGATTCTAAAACAGATTGTATTACCAATTGTATCTGTTGTGCTCCTGCTACCTTACGAATGCCTACTTCTTTGGCACGCTCCAAAGATTTGGTAGTAGAGAGGTTAATATAATTTAACCAAGACAGGATTAATATCACAAAAGCGATGGCGGTTAGAAATTTTACTCGCATAGCACTTCCGTTGGCTTCTGCTTCATAAGGTTTATCTGAGTATAAATGAATATCTTCCAGAGGTTCTATATTATGCCGCTCATCAAAGTTAGCATCAAAATCAGCCGTCATTATTTTTGCTTTCAACGCTTCTATATCTGCATTTTTATCAATTTTAAGATAGGTAAAAAACTGATTTTGATTCCAATTGAGTTCTCTATGAAGTTTTTCGAATATTCCCCAGGTATTGATCGTAGTATATGAGATTAAGAAATTGGTTTTCATATGAGTGGTTTGGGGCACATTATCCATTACTCCGGTTACTCTAAGCAGCGTTTTATTTCCTCCTGCAAAAGCACTTATGGTTTTTCCTACGGGGTTTTCGTTTCCAAATAATTTTGATGCTAGTCTTTGAGTCAGAATAATGGTATTGGGTTCTTGTAATACATTGTTTGTATCTCCTTTTAGCAATGGGTATCCAAATACATCAAAATATGAGGGATCTGCTACCGATCCGTCTTTTTCTTTATATATTTTATTGTTATAGATAAATACTACCTCATCAAATTTATAAAATCGTACCTGCTCTACTACTTCGGGAAATTTCTTTTTTATAGTCGGACCTGTAAGATTATAGGTTTGTGCATCTCCTGGTACATAAATATCTCCTTCTTTGTAATCCATATACACGCGGTATACATTTTCTGACCCATCAAAAGTATCATAGCTACGTTCGTAATTCACATAAACCATGATCAAAATAAAAGAAGCAACTCCTATGGCTAAGCCCAAAATATTAATAAAAGAATAGAGTTTATTCTTTAAAAGATATCTAATTGCTATTTTAAAATATAAGGTGTGCATAATGAATTTATTTTTTTGATACTGATTTATTCTGTTCGTAGGCTTTTTATTGGATTGGCAATTGCTGCTTTAATGCTTTGATAGCTCACCGTTAATATCGAAATCCCAACAGCGATAAAAGCCGCCAAAACAAATACCCACCAACTGATCTCTGTTTGATATGAAAAATCTTCTAGCCACTTACTCATAGCCAACCATCCTAATGGAAGCGATACCAATATTGCTATCCCAACAAGTTTAAGAAAATCAATAGTAAGTCTATAGCTAATCTGACTTACACTAGCTCCCATCACTTTTCTAACCCCTATCTCTTTAGTTCGTTTTTCTGCATTAAATGCAGCCAGGCCAAATAGTCCAAGACAAGCAATTAGTATTGATAGCATGGTAAATATGATAAAAATTCGCCCTAATCGTTGTTCTGCCTGATAGGTCGTATTGAAAGATTCATCCATGAAATAGTAATCAAAAGGTTGACCTGGAGCTATTTTATTCCAGATCGTTTCAATTTGCGCTATAGTATTAGAGAAATCTCCTGCATTAAGTTTTACTGCCATTGATCCAAGACTATTATTCAGCGAAAGACTCAATGCATCAATATCCCTTCTTAAAGATTCATAATGAAAATCCTTAACAACCCCTACTACGGTTCTAAATACAACTTTACCTCCTTCATAATCTGATGATAATCGCATCCCAAGAGCTTCTTTTGGTGTTATTCCCAAAACAGCTACAGCCGATTCATTAAGAATCATAGCCGTAGAATCTGTACTAAATTGTCGATTAAAATCACGTCCTGCAATAATTTCTAAGTCTAGAGTTGATATATAATCAAAATCAACATCCCAATCCCCCATATTGATTGCTTTTTCATGATTATCTTTTAACCCTTCTCTATAAAATGTACTAGTGCCACGAAATGAAGGTGTTGGTAAAAAGCCACTTACCGATGTACTTTTTACCTGAGCTAATTGCTGTACTTCTTTTTTAAAAGATGCTATTTGGTTTTCAATAGCATACACATCATTTATAATTAAAACCTGATCTTTTGTAAATCCCAAATCCTTATTTTGAATAAATTGTAATTGTTGAAAAACGACCAGAGTACTTATAATCAAAAACACAGAAATAGCAAACTGAAAAACAACCAGCGAATTTCTGATTTTCCCTCCTCCTATACCATTTTCGGTTATGCCTTTTAATGCCTGGATAGGTTTAAATTTTGACATAAAGAATGCAGGATAACTCCCTGAAAAAAGGCTTAATACTATTACCGAAGCCAGCAAAATCAACCAGAAAAAAGGGTTGGCAAATGGTATAGAAATTTCTTTTCCTGCAAGCTCATTAAAAAAAGGAATCGAAATTGAAGCCATTGTAATGGCTAATACTAATGACATAAAAGAAATCACTCCAGATTCTACCAAAAACTGTCTGATAAGCTCTGATTTATTAGAACCTAATGTTTTACGAACTCCTACTTCTTTTGCTCTCTTAAGGGAATGAGCAGTAGATAGGTTCATGAAATTAACACTTGCCAGAATAATCAAAAATAATGCGATAAAAGAAAGAATATAAACGTTTTGAATATCGTTATTTGCACTTAATTCTGGATGCCTACTAGAATGTAGATGAATATCTGTTAAGGCTATCGTACTAAAATTAAGATAATTTCCTGAAGCCAAAAATTGCTCTTCTATTATCCCTGGTGCGTATTTTTGTACTCCGGGAATTACATAGTCTCTTAATGCAGATTCTAAAAAAGTATCAAAATCTTTGATATCTGCGCCTGGTTTCAACTTAATAAAAGTTGGATAATTATGGTTTCCCCACTCGGTAGAGGTAGCATCTTCATTTCCGGCCATTGCCATAAAAATAGTATGGTTTCTAATGAAAGAGTTCTCTGGCATATCATCTATAACACCTACCACTGTATAGGTATCTCTATTATCTACGATCATATTTTGTCCCAAAGCCTGGTTTATCCCAAAATGTTTTTCTGCTGCAGTTTTGGTTAAGATCAAAGTATTAGGTTCTTTTAGGGCTGTTTTGGGGTTTCCTACCAATAAATCAAGACCAAACATCTCGAAAAAAGTAGTATCTACATAAGTAGCCTTGGCTTCTTTTATATTTAATTCGGTATCACTTTTTCTGATGAACACACTCCCCAAATTCCTAAATCGTGTGGTCAGTTCTATCTGTGGGTAATCTCTTTTCATGGCTTCCGCCATAGGGGCTGATACTTCTGCATAGTCCTCGACATTTCCTCCAAATTTTACATCTGCATTTATCCTATAGATACGATCAGCATCTGCAAACATGGTATCAAAACTCAATTCATCATAGATATAAAGAGATATCAATAAGCCCCCTGCCATACCAATAGCAAGACCAAATGTATTTAGGAACGTAAAAAAGGGTTCCTTTTTCAGGCTTCTCCAGGCTATTTTGATATAGTTTGTAAACATAATTTTTTTGTTTTTTGATTCCGAAACCAGTTCGGTGATTGTTATTTTATTCTGTTCGTAAGCTTTTTATGGGGTTTTGTAAGACTGCTTTTATGGTTCCAAAACTGATTGTGAGTAACGCAATACTTAATGCTAATACTCCTGCAGACACAAAAAACCATATACTTAACTCCATTCTATACGGATATTCTTGAAGCCATTGATTTGAATACCCCCAGGCAATAGGTACAATAATTACAAAAGCTATAATTACTAATTTGATAAAATCTTTGGCTAATAATACCAGTAATGATAGTGTACTGGCTCCAATGATCTTACGCACTCCTATTTCTTTGGTACGTTGATTAACCACTAGAAGTGATATTGCTAATAATCCTATGCAGCTTAAAATAATTGCTATAGTCGCCCCACTAGTACTAATAGTGGTCATCGTTTTTTCTTTTTTTAATGTTCTTTCTATATTATCATCCAAAAAAGAGCCTAGAAACGTCGCGTTAGGCTCTAATTTCTGCCAAGCATCTTGTATGCTATCAAAAGTTTGGGAAATAGCAGATGGTGCTATTTTTATATAGGTATACGCTAGCTGTTCTTGATTTGCCATAAATAAGGTCATGGGTTCTATAGTCCTATTTAAGTCTCTGAAATTATAGTCTTTCATAATGCCAATAATAGTATGTTTGGAATTACCCATAACCTCAATTTGTTTTCCAATAGGGTCTTCCTCCCGAAGCTCTCTGGCCATTGCTTCATTAATGACAACAGAGGTACTATCTGCTATCAAATTACGATCAAAAGATCGTCCAGAAAGGAGCGGTATATCTAAGGTTTCTAAATAGTCATGATCCACGACTAACATATGAGTACCAACATTGCGATTCTTATAATCAAAACCTAAAACACTAGTAGATAGATTTCCATCTTTACCTTTACCTAGATTATTGTTTGATGCCGTAATACTTACTACATTTGGGTTACCTTTTAGTTCCTCTTTTAATAATCGTACGACTTGGTAACTATCTCTTTTTCCATTTAATGGTAAAGAAATCACCTGCTCTTTATTAAATCCTAAGTCTTTATTTTTCATATACTGTAATTGCCCTCGCAGTACAAAAGTGCCGCTAATCAATAAGATGACTATAGCAAACTGTACAATCATTAGTATATCTCGCACTTTATTACGGCCGTTAACCTGCACCTTACCCTTAAGTGCCTGTAATGTTCCTAGTTTACTAAGTAATACTGCTGGATATCCTCCTGCTACTAGCGTAACCATCATAAAAACTAACACAAAGCCAATACATGTTCCTAATGATACTGTATTATTAAAAGAAGCCTCTGTATTGAATAAGGACTTGAACGTATCTAAACAGAAGATACTTAATAAGATACCAAATAACAACGTTACTAAAAAAATCAAAACACTTTCGCCCCAAAACTGAAAGAAAATATGCTTCTTTGCTGCTCCTAAGCTTTTACGCATTCCTATCTCTTGCAACCTTGCTGTACTCTTAGCAATACTCATATTCATAAAATTAATACAAGCAATAAAGAGGAGTACTAGTGCAATTCCTAATACGATATAGGGTAATGCTTTACTAACAATTGCGCTTCCATTTTGATACCGTGTAAAATAAAGATCTTTTATAGGTAAAAGATGTAATTGAACATATTGTCCGTTCTGATCTGGTAATGCCCCATCTCGTTTTCTATCCTCAATATTATCTTTGAAATGAATATTAGTAAAGGCACGAGTGCTTTTTTCGAATTGACTTGCTTGCAATCCTTTTTCTAGTTGAATATATACTTCGTGATTGGAATAGTCCCAACGATTTTTGAGTTTTTCATAACGAGGATTATTGATAAAATTGGCAACCACATCAAATTCAATACTACTATTAGCAGGGATATCTTTAGCCAATCCCGTTATTGTAAAGGGTTGTTTTTTACCATTTATTAAAAAATTGACCGTTTTTCCGATAACATCATTAGAATCAAAAATAACAGTAGCCATCTTTTGGGTGATTACTATTGAGTTTCCTTTTTTAAGAGGTGTTTCTGTATTTCCTTCTAGTATAGGAAAAGAGAACATAGTAAAGAAATCAGGATCTACCCAATTTATATCTATTGCCAATTCTTTGTCTTGATAGAACAAAAGCACCTCATCATCTAGATACCTCGATATCTTTTTAATTCCCGAAACATCTTCCTTTAAAGCTGGTGCAAAAGGAATAGCATAGGCTTGGCTAGCTTCTGCTCCATCTGGACTTTGCTTGATCTGGTATATTTTATACACATCATCTACATGTTCATGAAAATTATCGTAGGATAATTCAAATAGTGAAACCATACTTAATAATATCGCGACACCAAATGCAATAGAAAGTCCCACAATATTAAGTAATGTAAAGCCCTTATTTTTAAATAGGCTTCTCCACGCTATTTTGATATAATTTTTAAACATAACTATTTGTTTTTTTGACTGATGATTTACTCTGTTCGCAGGCTTTTTACCGGGTTGGCCAAAGAAGCCTTTGTTGCATGAAAACATACGGTTACAAAAGCTATACATAATGCAGATATACCTGCCCATGCAAACATCCACCATTGTACACCTATTCTGTATGCAAAATCTTCTAACCAATAATTCATTATAAACCATGCTAATGGTGAGGCTATAATAAAGGCTATACCCACCAGGTTTATGAATTCTTTAGATAACAGTTTTACAATCTTAACTACAGATGCTCCTAAGACTTTACGAACTCCTATTTCTCGTTTGCGCTGTAATGTGCTATACGCTACTAATCCTAATAGCCCCAAGCAGGATATTAATATTGCAAGTATGGTAAATGATATAAATAGGTTTCCAAAACGGTCATGAGTTTGATACTGTTCATTAAAAGCATCGTCCAAAAAATAAAACTCAAACGAATCATCGGGTAAAATTGTTTCCCATTTTTGTTCTATAGAAGATAATGTTTCTTCGATATTGTGAGTACTTATTTTAACCGACAGAAGATCTGTTCTATTAGGAGCAATAGTCATGGTCAAAGGCTTGATATTTTGCTCTAATGATTTAAAATGAAAATCTTTTACTACCCCTATGACTTGTCCGCTTTTACCCCATTGAGAAAAATCAATACCCAGCGCTTCTTCTGGAGAACTGTATCCTAATAATTTTACAGCGGCTTCATTAATTACCATTGCCTCTGTAGAATCTGTTCCAAAATCTCTTGAAAAACCCCTTCCAGCAACTACTTTTAACCCAAATTGAGAAATAAAATTGTAATCGGTAAAGTAAGCATCTATATTTATTACCTGATCCTCTCTATTTTTATTTTTAATTAAAGAATAGGCTATACTATTTCCTGTTCCTGGAACACTAGAACCGAAACTGGTAGAAATTACTCCTGGTAAATCATCTAAATTATCTTTTAATGCTTTTCGTGCTGGAGAAGTATTAGTCTCTAAAACTACGATCTGCTCTTTGTCAAATCCCAATTCCTGATTGCGCATATAGTTCATTTGATTATAGATAATTATAGTTCCTATAATTAATGTTATTGAAATTGTAAACTGCGTGACTACCAATCCTTTTCTAAGTAGTATTCCTTTTGTTCCTGTAGAAAAGCTTCCTTTTAATACTTGAACTGGTTTAAAAGAAGACAAAACAAAAGCCGGATAAGTACCTGCAAGTGCTCCAATTGCTATAGCAATTATAAACAGTATTCCTATATAACTAAAGTTGGTAAAGATACCAGGGCTTATAATTTTACCCGACAAAGTATTAAAGAGCGGTAAAAAAATTACAATGAGTACAACAGAGACTATAAAAGCTAACAAAGCTATAATGATAGATTCTCCTATAAACTGAAAGGTTAATTGTCGTTTTTCTGCTCCAATAACTTTACGTACTCCTACTTCTTTTGCTCTTTCGACAGAACGAGCCGTGGTTAAATTGATAAAATTGATGCTCGCAATTAGCAATATAAATATTGCGATTATAGAAAATACATAAATCGAATTGATGTTTCCACTTATATTACTTCCCCTAGAAGAATATAAGTACACGTCTTTTAGTGGTTCTAAAAAAAGTGACACATAGGATTTATTTTGCCTCATCTCATCTCCAATATTTCGCTCCATAAATTCAGGGAATTTTGATGCTAGAGCTACAGGATCGACATTAGGATTTAAGAGAAGGTATGCAGATGGATCATACATCCCCCAATATTGATCAAAATCGGTCATTATTCCTTGTGTATAAGTAGTCATCGAGATTACCAAATCTCCTTGTATATGTGAGTTTTCTGGAAAATCCTTCATAATACCTGTAACCGTAAAGTTTATATCCTGTATATCTTCATCTTTGATTTTTAACGTTTGTCCTATTGCAGATTGATTTCCGAAGTATTTTTTTGCTGTGGTTTCTGATAACACAATACTATAGGGTTCTTTAAGAACAGTATTCTTATCTCCTTGCAATATTTCAAAATCAAACATTTTAAAAAAGGTAGAATCTGCTGCTATAGCATTATTTTCTTTTAGTTTTACGGTTTCATTACGTATATCCAGATTAACACCCATAACCCGTACTGCATCTAAAATTTCTGAAAATTCTTTTTTCAAATTCGGAGGCACTGCAATTGCAGGCTTATTTATTTCCATTGTACCTGTTGGCATGTCTATATTAGCAACCACTCGATAAATAGTATTTGATTTAGAATGAAAGTGATCATAACTCAACTCAAAACCTACATACAATAGCATAAGAAAACCCGCTGCTAATCCAATAGCCAATCCTGAAATATTTATAAAGGAAAAGCCTCTATGTTTCCATAAATTTCTAAAAGATATTTTAATATAGTTTTTAAACATAACTGTCGTTTTTTGATGTCAGGTTTTGATTGATTCGATGTTTAATTTATTTTATGAATCGTTGCTTCGCCTAAAATTATTCCTTTATTTATCGAAGGATTTCCATTATAAGCCACAGTTGCCTCTCCGTAAGCCGTAACTTTTAAATGATCTGAGACTCTTACTCTAAAATTACTTTCTCCGTATGCTGTGATCCTGGTATTTTCATTAATCATCCCTAACGTGTTCACTTTTCCTTCTCCATACACGGTATATTTTTGATCATTTACACTACCTTCTTTAATTTCCAGGTAACTTTCTCCATAAATGGAAACACGTAACGAGTTCACTTTTAAGGAATTCATCGTCATTTTAGATTCTCCATAGATTTTCAATCTAAAGTCATCTCTTTTTATTGGACTTTTACATTCAATTATTTCTTCTCCTCGTATAGAAAGTTCTCTAAGTTGGGTATATGTTATAACAGCAGTTACCATAGTTCCTTTATAGATAGGTTTCTTTCTCTCCCATCCATTTTCGTTTGTTTTTACTGTTTGGGTTATTGTTTTGGCTCCATCCAAATACATACGAAGTGTATTTCCTGCTACCTCGATATTAATTTTTTCTTGCGGTAAACGAGTGTTTTCGATCATAACACTTTCTTTTTCACCTTCAATAAAAGTTACCTGGATATGCGGACTTATAATTACTTTATCAAAATGTTGTACAGCTATTGTTTCTGATTGCCCCTGGCATAGATTGATACAAAAAAGTAATATTGCGATTGCGATGTGGTATACATATTTGATCATGACTTTGGTTTTTATGACTTATTTAAAGAATATTATCTATTGACCTTAAAAGGTTTATTTTGATTTTCGGTTACAATTTGCCCATCAAACAGATGAATCACTCTATGTGCATAATGCGAATCTCTGTCTGAGTGCGTTACCATAACAATGGTAGTTCCTTCCTGATTAAGTTCGGTAAGCAAGTTCATAACCTCGATACCATTTTTAGAATCCAGATTTCCTGTAGGTTCATCGGCAAGAATAAGCTTAGCATTGGTTACAACAGCTCTGGCTATAGCTACACGTTGTTGTTGCCCTCCTGATAATTGCTGAGGGAAATGCTTTTCGCGATGTGCAATTTTCATTCGTGCAAGCACTTCTTTTACCTTTTGCTCCCGTTCACTTTTTTTCATATTGAGATAAATCAGAGGAAGTTCTACGTTTTCAAAAACGGTAAGTTCATCAATCAAATTAAAGCTCTGAAATACAA